>CAZXUS010000001.1:0-38363 GCA_964643985.1 uncultured Bdellovibrionales bacterium
TAGTTTCTTGATTGGCTTGTGCTTTTTCTTTATTAAAATTTATTCCCATTAAAAAGACAACGGTCAAAAAGGCCAAAAAAATTAAAGCTATTTTTTTACTTTTTGTTAGAAGAGGCATTTTTTAAAAATTGAAATATCAAAATTATGAATAAAATTAGATTAATAATTGGCCAATAGTTTCTTATAAAAATAAGCATGCTTTGTAAATTATAAAATTCAGCCAAATTAAAATCAAGGCCATAATACCAAATAAAATTTGAAAATAAAGAAAATAAAAACAAACTCAATAATATTCTTTTTTTAAATAAATAAATCAAAATAGCCACAATAAAAAATATTAATGTCGCTATTAAATTTATCTTCATATCTAAACTAGAGCTTCCCCAAAACATAAATTATATTTTAATTTTTATTATCTATTTTTTAAATTATATCACAGTTTATTGAAATTTTCCAAAAAATCATTTACAAATCAACTCTTCGCCCTAGAATATGACCAATGGCAACAATCGTTAACCGTCGAATTTCATTCCCTTGTTGAGAGGAAATTTTCAGCTTGAAAGCAGTTTTAATATTTTTTTGATGATAGATCCTTAAAATTTTTAAAATTTCTTTGCTAATTCGTTGTTTTTGAGAAATAACCCTTAGAGTTTTTAAACAATTTTCGCAAACAATTCCCGATGGTAAAATCATCTGATAAAAGTCCTGCTCCTTGAGCTTATCAGAACAATGAGCACAACAAAAAATTTGAGGCTGAAAACCGAGCCAATAAACAACCTTCCAAAGAATAGCAAATTTAACAACTTGTAATTTCAAATCATCTGAATTTTTTTTATCAAGAAGTTTTAAATAAAAAATCAAACCATCAAAAAATTCCTCGGCTTCTCGTCCCTCCAATGATTTTTCTCGCAAAAGCCCATCCACAATTTTGAAAAATTTCCGAACTTCTTTAATTTTATCTAAATTTTTTTTAATTCCATTAAATTGATCATTGATAATTACTCCAGTCACTCGGTCGAAAGTCCGCCCCTCGGCTAAAAAAATTTCCGAATAAGTAATCGGTTCCAAACCACAAGCCAACTTAGCGGTAATTTTTCGGACGCCTTTCGCAATGATTTGTTTTTTACCTCGATCAGCCGAAAGAATACCATAAAAACGGTCGTATTCTTTGACCTCAGTGGAGCTAATTATAATAGCATGGGTTTTATATATCACATTGTTAAATTTATTCTTTGGCAAACTTTTTCGTTGAGGTCTGCGTTCTTCGCTTATAATATCAATTCAATATAATTCGCTCAATACTCAACCTCGCCTCAAATTTCACTCAAAAAATAAACTTACCAATTCTTACCTTAAATTACCCTCAAAAACCTTATTTATTAATTTATTTAAACATAATAATAACTTTATTTAGTATATACTAATCTACAAGCACACACAAAACCTCTTTCTCTTGATTGAGCTTCAAATTTATGATAATATCAGTATTGTTGTTTGAGCTAATTTTTTGCTTCAGCAACATCATATTCTAGACGGCCCCATCGTCTAGTGGTTAGGACACCAGGTTTTCATCCTGGCAACCGGAGTTCGATTCTCCGTGGGGTCACAAAAGACAAAACCGGCTTTCGCTGGTTTTTTGTTGCTTTCTAAATTAAACCTTTTTAGAAAAAAATGATACTACCAAATAAATTAGACAAAAATAAATTAATGCCAACAAAATCAATCCCCAAAAACTTATAATTGGAGCTGGAAATAAACCCCCGCTCCCTTCAATTCTAAAAAGTCCAACTTTCTCAAATAAATGCTGAAATGGCACTACTAATTTCAAGAAAGACAGATAGACCATGACGGCTACAAAAACTAGAGTCTCTCCAAATATTTTTCCTAAAAAAATAAACTTATCATTTAATCCAAGCAACGGAACCATCAAAATCAATAAATAAAACGGTATCAACGAAAAAATTATTTTTCTTTTTGTTGGTTTAAAGTTCATTGTCTCAACTTATTTAATATCTCCACCATTGCCAAAGTATCCAACTCACAATATCTCAATAAATTTTCTCTAATTTCAGCCTTCTCATCCTCAGAAACATTTTCAAACATCGTTTTTCCCCAGGCTTCAATCGCCATTGTTCCATTTTGCACCTCTAAATCATTATAAGAAAGTTCCGGCACTAAAACTGGTAAAACTTTTTTAATTGAAGCGCTGCCCTTAAAATCGGGATGTAAATAATCTTTTTTGAAAACTTTCATCAAGTCAAAAACCCTTGAATTAACATCTTCTAAAAAATCTTTAAATTCCGGATGCAATTTCATCAGCTCTTTGTTTCTTCCTTTTTCAAAAGATTCGTACCAAACTAGCACGCTTCCAACTGGTCCAATGTAGTCTTTCATCGATTCCATCAAACCTTGAGTAGCATTCTCCAAATTATCAGCTAAATATTCAAAATGCTCTAACTTTCCATCCTTATCCAAAATATGCAATGAATACTGAAAAACCAGCTGTTGATTACTCTTATATCCATCTAAAAAAGGAATTGGCTTCCCGAAAGTTTCATAGTCCAAAAAATAGATTGGGTAAACTAACTTTGATAAAGTTTCTTGAATAGATTCTTGCTTAATTTGAGGAATACCAGTTTTTTGAAGATCAATTTTAACTTTTTGAATTTTAGTAGTCTTAAAATCCTCCGGAACTTCTTTAACATCAAAAACATTTTCATTGACTAGCTCCTCTAATTTCTTCCCCTTAAAAATGTGAGCCGTTGAATATTCAGGAACTTGAGAATTAAATAGCCCAAAACAATCACAGCGTTGCCCGTGACTTCGATAAAGACAACCACAACCATCCAAGTCAACCTCATTGATTTTAAGCAAATCTAAAGCTTTTTGAATTTCGACTTCCGTTTCCGCTTGAATGTCAGCGATCCCATCCGAAACTTCGTTCAAAACAAACAATTTATTTAAATCTAATTCACCAACTTTAACATAGTCTCCATTTAAATGCACTATAAAACTTTTTCCAACTTCAATCCCCGACTTTTCTAAAACAATTTTCTGAAAAGCAATATCCTTAATATGATTGTGAAATAAATCAGTTTTAATACTGGAACCCGATTTTACTTCATATAAATTCCACTTCTCACTCTTTTTATCAAATTCCAAAACATCAATTTTAGCAAACAACCCTTCTTCGGTTTCAAAAGTAGCTTGAAAAATGGTTTTTTGTTGCTTGATTAATTCTTGAGTTTTCTCGATTAACTCTTTACGACTCCCGATATTTGAAATTCCACCCTCAAAAGTTTGCTGAAAACATTCCTCCACCTCATAACCGTCTTTAATTAACTTTTTCAAAAAAGCCGAAAATTCCCCCTCCACATAATCCTCTGGCCTTTTCTTTTTCAACCAAAGACATTTCTGACAAATCAAAAATTCCTTAAAATCAGTTTTTGATAAAAACATTTTATTATTTTAATTATTTTTTAAAATTTAAAATTACCCCCTCCACCGAACCTTCTCCCTTTCTCAAAGAGAAGACCGAGGAGGGTTTTTAATTTTATTTTTTTATTTATTCACCTTTATTGATACCGAAGTTTTTAGTTGAGTTTTTATTTCAGCAATTTTGCTCTCAAAATCAGCCTCAACTTTAACATGCCAATATTTCAAACCAACTTCTTCATAAAGCTGATTAAATTTTTGATCACGAATTTTTCGACTAGCCTTATTATGGGAATCGCCATCCAATTCGATAGCCATTAGTGGCCTGGTTGTTTGAAGATCAAGAATTAAAAAATCAACGTGACTTGATTTAATCCTATTTCTCCGACTATTAATTTCGCCAAAGTTTAAACTTTCCCTGTTTACCCCAATAAAATCCTCAATCCGAACTTTAGATAAAATAATAAACTCAGCTCCCAACTGCGCCAATAACCGCCTAAAGAACTCTTTTTCCGAAACATTCATAAAAACCTTTCTCAAATAGAAATCACTCCGCTCTCCCGCTTTATTCGATTTTGAAGCTTCCAGCTTCCTAGACACAATCCGCAAAAGCCAAGCCAACAAACAAACTCCTCCAACCCAAATTAAAATACGCTCCATTTTATTTTAAATTAATTCCTTATTTAATTACATGCATAAGAACCTTATTTTTTATCTTAATAGTCTGGGCTGAAAACCTTCTTAATTATTTTCCCCTTTGGATGAAAATCATTATTTAAATCAATACTTATCACAGTCATTCACGAACGACGTGATTTAAATATAAATACTTTTATATTCCCGAAACTATTTTTTCCAATCTTTAATTATCACTCCTCCTCGAACTTTTTCAACAACGATTTTTTGTTTTTCTCGCCAACCAAGCTTCCGAATTATTTCAATCGGCAACGTCACAGAATAGCTTCCACCTCGTTTAGAAATTTTTCGCACATTACGATCCTCGATTTTTCTCCTCATAATTATTTTTTAATTTTTAACTTTGTTGCAATTTAAATTGCAATTTAAATAGCTATTTATTATTTGCCTTATATTAAAATGACTCTCTCTTTTAGCTTTATTTATTATTTCATCTTAACTTTAATTATATCCTGTTGCTTTTAAATATGCAATTTTTGTGAATTCTTCTCTTTGATTTTGTTATTTCCAAGCATTTATTTTTTAAATTCAACTTCTGCTCAAAAAAATTGCCTCGATTTGAATTGCCCCAATTGACTAATTTCTAATCTCTAGTTTACTCTCCCAAATTGTTCATAACTCCCCTTAAATCTTATTGACATTAAACCTCAAAACGCTAAAATAATTGTAAGTGTTGAAATGAAATATTAGAGAACAATCTCTTTAAAAATAAAAATTCCGAAAAACAAAATATGAAATTAAAAAAGGAGTATTATTGTATTATTGACGAAAATAATAAACCCGACTATCGACGACTTTTTGAAAATAAAGTCGATGCTCAGAAGTGGGTCAAGAAAATTAAAAACTCCACCAAAGGGGAAACGGCTTTATTTGGAAAAAATAAAAAAGATTATTTTGTAGATGGTTTAAGAAAAGACTTTATTAATCCCTACAAAAAACTACACATCAAAAAAGGTTGTTGGTCGGCCTTGAGAGTCAAAAAGTTAGTTATGATGGATAATTTCCAACCGGAAAAATTCTTTGATGAGATTGTTCAAGCGCAAGAAAATAGATTAATTTTCGATAAACAAGAGGCTTCTGAAATTGAATTTGCCATCAAAAAACCAAATATCAAATCCCCTCAAATTCTCAAAGATTTTTTCAATATCAAAAACTTTGATTGGGGAAAAACCTTTATTAGAAACAAATCTTTCGCTATGGCAACTTCTTTTTTGTTCTTATTTACTATGAGTTTTTCTTTTTTCATTCAAAAAGATGTTAACGAAAAAATAGCTTACGAAATGGCTAAATCCCAAAATGAAACTATTAAATTAGCAACTGAAAATCAGACCAAAGTTTTAGGAAAAATTACGGAACGAGAATCCAAAGAATCAGAAGAGGAATTAGACCTATTCGTTATGGATACCTTGAAACAATTTGAGAAAGTTAAACAAGAAGATCTTGAGGAAGAAATTAACAAAATTGTTGACGGCTCACCAATGAAAAAAATGACTCCGTTAATTGCGCAACTTGATAATCGAGTTGCTGCTTTTATGGTCGCAATTGCAAAAAAGGAAAGCAATCTGGGAAGACGAGTTCCAGTTTTAGATGGTGAAGATTGTTATAATTACTGGGGATATCGAGGAATAAGAGATAGGATGGGAAGCGGTGGACATACTTGTTTTGATAGTCCTAAAGATGCTGTCGAAACAGTTGCCAGAAGAATCGGAAATTTAGTTAAAGCCGACATTGATACTCCGCAAGAAATGGTTATCTGGAAATGTGGCTCTAGTTGTGAAGGACATTCTGATTATAGTGTCGAGAAATGGATTGATGATGTTGAAATGTATTACGAAAAATTTGAAGATGTTAAGAATCCCAACGCCTAGCACAAATTTGTCATAGAGGATTTTAATCCTCAAAAAAAGCGACTTTGCCAGTCGCTTTTTACTTTATAAACCTTCTAAACTTTCAACTTTATGAACTTTACAGACTAAACATAATACAAAGCACAAACCCCCAAAACATTCATTTCGGCTTTTAATCTGGAAATTGACCATTCCGGCATCGCTTTTTTATTAAAAATATTTCTCTCTGCGATTTCGATTGCTCCTTGAACATAAGCTTCTTGCTTAACAATACTTCCTCCAAAAACTATCTTCTCTGGATTAAAAATATCTATCAAATTAGCAATTCCTTGTCCTAAATATTCTTTAGATTTAGAAATAACTTCTTTGGCAACTTCGTCTTTTTCAATTTCTTCAAAAACATCTTTAGCACTCTTTTTTTCTCCATTCTTTTCTAAGTACATTTTCTCAATTCCCCGACCAGCTGAAATACATTCCCACTTCTCCCATTTTCCATCGATAAACATTTTGATATGACTGAACTCGGTCGCTGAATTTTCCTTGCCTCTCAAAACTTCTCCTCCAGTGCTTATGAAACCCCCTCCGATACCAGAACCTAAAGTTAAGGTTAATAAACCTTGTTTTTCTTCATTGTTCTCAAAATAATAGGTGCCCAAAGAAAAAGCTTCTCCATCATTTTCTAGAACCACTTGAAAACCAAGTTCTTTAAGAAAATTAAAATCAAACTTTTCTACACCATAGATATCACTAACTTGAAAAACAACTAATTTAGACAAATTTGTTATACTAGCGCTAGAAATAGCTATTTTATTAGTATCAAATTTTTCTTTATTTTTTTGGCAATAATTAATAACTTCGTCTTTTATTCTATCAGCATCAATGGGATTTTTAATAGTTTCTGAATTCAAAAATTCAAAACTTCTCTGCCCAAAGTTAACTTCGACCACACTTTTAAAAATTTTAGTTCCTCCAATATCAAAACAAATAAATTTTTCAGTCATGTTTATATTTATAGGGATTATAAATTTGAGCAAAGTTCGAGGAAAAACCGAGCAACGCAATGGAATGTATTTGACAATACATGAAATGAGTAGCGAAGGTTTTGACAAAAAAATTTGCCAAATTAATAGTCCCTAACTTAAAAAATATTTTTTATCTTGTCAATAATCTCAAAATTAGCGAAATCTTTAATCGTCACAAACACCATTAAACCAATCAACAAAAAGAAACCAAAGGTATTGGCAATTCCCTCAACTTTTTGATTCAAAGGTGAACCTTTGATTTTTTCAATTAGTAAAAAGAATATTCTTCCTCCATCCAAAGCCGGAAAAGGAAGCAAGTTGATTACTCCCAAATTAACCGAAAGCAAAGCAATGAACTGCAAAACATAAGCCAATCCCAATTGAGTCATCTTACCAGTCATCACGGCAATTCCAACTGGCCCAGCCACATCAGCTGAAATTTTTTCAGAAGTAAAAATCTTAACTATTAAATCTCCTAAAAATGCCAATATCGCTAGGATCATTGAAAAAGTAGTTTCGACTGCCATCCAAGTCGATTCAAAAAAACCATACTTCGCAAAAGTCGTTCGAACTAATTGCACTCCCAAAAGTCCTTGACCCTCAGGTGCTTCTTCTCTAATAACAGTTTTCAAAGTTGTAATTTCTTTAGCTTCATTAGTTGAGCCTCTAGCGACACCGATAAAGACCTCCTTTCCTTTGTTCTTCTTGATTACTTCTTGAAATTCAGTAATGGTTTTTATTCGAATTACTTTTTCCTGATCCGTGACGGAAATGACTTCATCGCCCATCTCTAATCCCATCTCAGAAGCAGGAGAATCCACCGTCACTTGAGCAATTTGAACTTTGGCATCAGCAGCCTTTGTTTCATCCGATATTGACTCTGGCAAACCAATTTGAAAAGCTATTGAAAACAAAACTATCGCTAAAATAAAATTCATAGCCACTCCGGCAAAAAGAATTTTAAACTTCACCCAAGCTGACTGGTTAACAAAACTTTTTTTATCTTCTTTCTCGTCACCATCTTCTCCTCTAATTTTAACAAAACCCCCTAGTGGAATTAAATTCAAAGAATAAATTGTTTCATCTCGGTCTTTTTCACTTTCAGGAACTTCTTTATTCCCAAACACCCAGCATCTTTTCCCTTGTTTATTTTTATAAGTCCCAACCAAACGAGGCGGAAAACCAAAACCGAACTCATCTGAAGGCACTCCGTTTCTTTTAGCTGTCAAAAAATGACCTAGTTCATGAACAAGAACTAATAAGCCAATTATTAGAATAAACACTATAAAAGTTGTCATAATAAAAATTTATTTCTTACAATCATTCATTTCTGCCAAAGGCGGATCCGCTTCTGGTGGAAACAGGGTTCGCCCAGTTAAATAGGCTTTGCCTAATTTTAAATAAAGTTTAAAATTATTTAACGGGGTAAACTTTACAAACTTTCAAACTTTCCGACTTATACCTGCATTAAATCAGTTTTCTTTTTGACTTCAATTTCATCAATTTTTTTGTTATACTCATCAACTAATTTTTGTAAATCATCTTTAGCTTTAAATTTTTCGTCTTCTGATATTTGACCTTCTCTTTCGCCACTTTGAATTCCGCTCCAAAATTCCTCTCGCGATCTTCTCATTCTAATTTTCATTTCTTCAGTTTTCTTGCCTAGCTGTTTTACTAAATCCAATCTTCGTTCCTCGGTCATTGGCGGAATAGTAATCCTGATAACGTTTCCATCGTCACTCGGATTTAAACCCAGCTCCGACTTGCTTATCGCTTTTTGAATTTCTTTAAGTTGACTTTTATCCCAAGGCGTAATCTCGATTGTTTTAGCGTCTAAAACACCGACTGTCGCCATATGAATCAAAGGAGTTCGATTTCCAAAATATTCGACTTGAAGCCCTTCTAATAATTCGGCATTGGCTCGACCAGTTTTCATCTTCTTTAAATCACTTTGATACTGTTCAATAATTTCCTCAAAATTAATTTGTAAATCATCTATATTTTCGATGCTCATAATATTGTTTTATTAATTAAATGTTGGTGTTAGAATCGAGCCTCCACCTCTATTATTAGTTCCCAAATAAATAAGCTGACTATTTCCAGGATCAATTTTGATTATCTCAATTGAGACTCCGATATCAAACTGGACTGGCATCCAGGTTTCACCCTCGTTGCTAGATTTATAAAAAGTTTTTCCTGAAGTGTAATATATTTCTTGAGTATTATTTGGGTTAATAGCCAAACCACGAGAAACTAGCTCCTCTGACTTAACTAACGTATTAAGAGTTTCCCAGTCAGAACCTTTATTTAAGCTTCTTTGTAGACCATTTTTAGAACTAACATAAAGAAATCCTTCTCGATTAGGATGCGACAAAACATTATAGATATAGCCACCTTGAATTATTGAATTAAATTCTTGACCTCGATTTTCAGACATCAAAAGCCCACTTTGGTTAGTAGCCAAATAGATAATATTGGAATTAACATTGTCTATTTCAATCTTCCTAATCAAACTATCTGCCCAATAAATATTTTTCCAAGTAATTCCAGCATCTTCTGATTTGAAAAGTCCACCTTTAGAATTAGAAATATAAATTTCATTAAAATTATTTCGAATAATGGCCATTGAAGTTAAAAAAGAAGTTTCATCCTTTTCAGTATAAAGTTCTTCCCAAACTTCACCGTTATTATCAGATTTCAATAATTTGCCCCTCCCATTTTTTTTAGCAATCATATAAATAATTGCGGTATTCGGAATAAGTTCTATGTCATAAATACTTTGAAAACTGTTCACACCAGTCAACCAAGTTTCACCACCATCTACAGATTTAAATAATCCCGAACTAAGAGTCCCCACAAAAATTTCTTTGTTGTTGGAAGGATTGATTTCTAAAGATAAAATATTTTTTTCAACCAAAACTGAAGCTAGTTCACTAGTTCCTTGATTAAAAGTCATTCCACCATCAGCTGATTTAAAAAAGCCCCCTCCACCAGGATTATTAATAGTACAACCAGAAAAAATGGTGACCAAGATCGCTAAACACAAAATTGATAAAATATTTTTTATTTTCATCTTTATTTTATAAATATTTATTCTAAAATTACTTTCAAACTCATACGCTCTCCAGCTCTTATTAATTTAATTTCGATTTCTTCTCCAGTTTGATATTTAGAAATTAATCTTGATAAAGGATTTTGTAAATCAACCGATTTTTCCCCAACAGTAATAATGATATCACCAATTTTAATCCCAGCCTTATCCGCTGCTGAATCCTTCATTACCGCTAGCCCTTGTTGCCCAGAAAAAGAATAAACCAAAGCACCCCTACTAACCTTAAGATTATTCAACAAGGCAATCTCTCTGTTTATTGAAAGATAATAAACTCCTAAAGAAGAATTTAACAATTCCTCTTTTTCTAAAACTTTATTGATGGTCGGCTTAAGATCATCGATCGGGACAACAAACCCAACTTTTTCTCCGTCTTTTTCAATTTGATTAACAATCCCGATTATATTACCATTATAATCCAAGACTGGTCCTCCAACATTTCGATCTTCAATTTTAGCGTCTAGCAAAAGAGCTCCTTCCAATTTTTCTGAAGAAGAAAGTTCCGAATTAAGTAAAGTAAAAGTATAATCTCGTTCTTTTATTAAACCAGAGGAATAAGAATTTTGATATTCACCTCCTGCATTTCCACAAATTACAACTTTTTCCCCGATTTCAATACTAGCCGAGTCGCCTAAACTAGGAATAGGCAAATTATTTTTTCCTACTTTATAAAAAACTAAATTACTAAAATTATCCACCGCTAAAATTTCCGCATCAAATTCGTTATTGTCTCCAGCCAATATCTTGAACTTCCAAGTGCTTTCTTCTCCCTCCTCCAGTTCATCATCAGCTTCAATTATATCCCTAATAACATCGTCTAAAATACTGACGATCAAACCATCACTGGTTAAAATAATTCCAGTTTTAACGTTTTTCTGAATATCCTGACTAGATTTAATTTGATTAGCTACCTTTATAGTTTCTTCCTTGTTTTCTTTGAAACTAATAATACTCACCACTGAGGGAGAAACTTTTTCGGCAATATTGGCTACCGAGAAGTCTTCTTTAACTGTAATTTCTTTGGTTTGGTTTATAACTGTCACTTTTTCGTTGGCCTTTTGCATAAAACTACATTTTTCTAAAGAAGGAAATTTTGAAAGCCACGGCATTAAAAAACGCTCTCCGATAACGCCCGCTGTTCCACCGATAACAAAAATTAATAAAATTAGACCGATTAATTTGCAAGTTTTTTTCATACTATTAACTGTAAAAGTTTTAAATTATTTAAAAAATATCTATATCTTAGAAACCAAGGACCATTGCGCTGTTGATAAAATTCCGAACAGTAAAATTAAACCAATAGACCAATTCAAAACGATCCTTTTAACTGTTAATTCTCCTCTTGTATAAAGACGAATTATATCCCAGAACTCATAAAAAATTATAAGCGCTGAACCGCCTAATGTCAAATAACCAAAAGGCCAGAAAATGATTCCCCAAAAAAATTGGACCATTATCAAAACCAAAATTAAATTCAAAAAAATTATAGTGATTGATTCTGTTTTTTGAGATTTTCCACCAACTTTTTTCAAACGAGCCTCTTTGTCCTTAGCGTTCGTATAGAAAGAAGGTAAACTAACAAAAAATATCGTCGCCACAAAAACCGCCATTATCCAATATTTAATTTGAAAATTTAGATACAATCCCAAAGCCGCTGAAAACCACAAAAATACGGTAGAAAGAGTAGCTAAATTAACCATCCCAAGAGCAGTTTGATCAGTAATGCAAAACCGCAAACGATAGCCTCCTAGCAAAGTCAAATAATAAACTCCCGTGGCTAAAAAAATGAAAACTTGCTTTTCGGCAATATGATCTACTAAAAATAACAAGCCCAAAGAGCCCAAACTGAGGAAAAAAGGTAGGGCTATGAATCTTGGTTTTCTGGTTAAAGGCCAAATAACAATAACTGTCAAAAAAATCAATAACCAAGCCACACTTTTAACCCAATTTTCCTTCAAAACAACCGCTTCCAGCGACAATAAAAAGAAAATTGAATATATTAAGGGTTGAAGTTTGAAAAACATTTTAAATCGCTATTTTGTTTTATGAATTTATTTCAAATCACAGTTTTTAAATAAAATCCCTAAATTTATTTTAACACGAGTTTAAGGCAAATGCTATGATATAATTGACCAATAAAAAATTGCACAAAATTTACAAATTTATTCTATACAAGAAAATCTTTAGATTTTGAGCAAAATTCGACCCACCTCCGCTGAAGCTACGGCGAGGCGAGGGCGGATTATCTAATCGGTAAAAAGTAATAAAAAGACACACTTAATAATGCGTCAAATGAGTAGCAAAAAAATCGAGCGACACATGAAACGTGCTGAATGGCACGTCAAAAAAATAATCAAAATAAATGTGATGGGCTTGTTAATTTTAGTGCAATTTGAGGAGAGCTTGAGCACCGAGCGAAATGTACTGAATAGTACATTGAGCGAGTGGCGGAAATAGGGACCAAGTTTGAATACAATTTCGTAATGAAATTTTAAATTTTTGAGGTAAATTATTCAAATAATTTTTGAAGCACTGGCCATAGTCAATGTAATAAAATTTTTGGATAATTTAGCCAAAAATTTTAAATTGAATAGAAAAAGTATTTAAATTTAGTCCCAAGACAAAGAAATGCACCAAAAACAGAAACCCCTTAAAGATCCAATTTATCGTAGTCTCTCATGACTAACTGCCCTTCTACCTGCTTCATCGTCTCCATCACCACCGAAACCACTATCAAGATTCCCGTTCCACCAACTGTAATCGTTTGAATTCCAGTTAAACCCTGAATAATAAAAGGTAAAACGGCCACCGCCCCCAAAAACAAAGCACCGGTTAACGTGATTCTATTAACAATAAAATTCAAATATTCCATAGTAGGTTTTCCCGGCCGAATTCCAGAAATAAAGCCCCCTTGTCGTTGAAGATTTTCCGCAACTTTTTCAGGATTAAATGTGACAGCCGTATAAAAATAAGTAAAAATCACTACCAGCAAAAAATAAGCTCCACCATAAACCCACTGATTAGCCATTAAATCTGCCACAACTGAAGCCCAACGAGCCACCCAGCCGACTGAACTAGTAGATAAAAAATTCGCAATAACACTTGGGAAGAGCATAATTGACATCGCGAATATGATTGGAATAACCCCCGCCATATTAACTCGCAAAGGCAAACTGGAACCCCCTGCCATAGATTTTTGACGAGCAAAAGTAATAGGAATGTTTCTTTGCCCTTCTGTAATAAAAACAATGGCACCAATTGTTATAATAGAAAAAATTATCAAACCGATATAAGCCAATATTTCAGCCGGATTCCAAGTCAAGATTAAATTATTAATCGCCATCGGAAGAGCTGATACAATTCCAGCAAAAATAAGTAAAGATACTCCATTCCCCAAACCCTTTTCGGTAATAATTTCTCCCAGCCACATCAAGAAAACAGTTCCAGCCGTGATCGTTAGAATAATTAAAATATATTGCAGAATTGATAAACCAGACATCATTCCTTGACTTTTAAGCAATGTAATCATACTGAAAGACTGCAAGATAGCTAAAGGCAAAGTCAACCAACGCGTCCATAAATTAAATTTTTGTCGTCCTGCTTCCCCTTCCTCTTTGTATAATTTTTCCATTTTCGGAAAAATCATAGTAGAAAGTTGCATAATAATTGAAGCCGTAATATATGGCCCAACTCCCAACATAACGATTGAAACATTTCGCAACCCTCCTCCAGAAAACATATCCAACATTCCCAACAGCTGACTATTATCAAAAAAACTCTTCAGACGAGCAATATCAACACCAGGAACTGGAATATTAGCCGCCAAACGAAATACCACCAAAACACCCAAGATAAATAATATCTTGTTTCGGATTTCCTTTATTTGAAATATTTGTTTGATTTTATTGGACATTTATTTGGACTAATAAATTTTTTATTTTCAAAAATGAACAATTAAGCTTTAATATTAAGCCTCTTTTTCGGCAGATTTTTTCTTTTCAAGAGCAACAACCTTTCCTCCGGCTTTTTCTATTTTTTCTTGAGCTTTTTTTGAAATTTCCAAACCTTCAATTGTTATTTTTTTGGTAATTTTACCCTCAGAAAGAATTTTAACGGTTCGAGTTTCTTTTCGCGTTATTTTTTGTTCTTTCAAAGTTTTAGCATTGACCTTGTCTCCATCTTTGAATTTCAACTCAAGTTTATCTAAATTAATTGCTAGTTTTTTTTCATTTCGAGATTTGAAACCTTTATTCTTCTTGGTTTTTTGAATTATAGTAGTTTGTCCACCTTCAAAAGTAGGCGCCTGGGAAGAACCTGATCGAGATTTTTGTCCTTTCATTCCACGTCCAGAATAAGTGCCTTTTTTACCACCTCGTCCGACTCTTTTTCGACTGGCTTTTTTAGTAACTTCAAGTTCGTGAATCTGCATAATAATATCTAATATTTATTTAAGCTCCCATTGATTGTTTAAAATAATGAGAATTAATAGTTTCTATTTCATCGTTATTTCTTTTCTTTCTTTACTTGTTTTGGCGCTTCTTTCTTGACCGTTTTCTTAACTGCGACTTTTTTAACAACCTTTTCCTCAATTTTCTTAGCTACTACTTTTTTAGGCTTAGCAATTTTAACAATTGCCTCAATCTTTTTTCCTTCCAATTGATCCAAAGCCTTCAATGTGGCTTTCGCAATATTTATTTTATTAGAAGATCCTAATGACTTCGCAGTAATATTTTTAACTCCGGCTAATTCAAAAATTAATCGCATCGCTCCACCAGCCACAATTCCCTTTCCGTCTTTAGCTGGCTTTATCATAATTTGAGCTCCGCAAAATCGTTCATCAACTCGATAAGAGATAGTAGAATCCAAACGTTTAACAATAATCATACTTTTTTTAGCAGCTTCAACCGCTTTGTTAATCGCACCTGATACATCAGTTCCTTGAGCCACGCCCAAACCAACTTTTCCTTTTCGATTACCGATAATCATTGTAGCTCGAAATGAAAATCTTCGACCACCTTTGACCACACGAACAACTCTAGCTAAATCTAAAAGTTTTTGATCAAATTCTGGCTTTCTGTTTCTATTGTTAAATCTCTTATTTGACATCTATATAATTTAAATTTTAAATTAGAATTTTAATTTACCTTCTCGCGCTCCATCTGCCAAAGCCTTCACTTTGCCATGATACTTATAACCGCTTCTATCAAAAACAACCTCTGCTATTTTTAATTTCAAAGCTTTTTCAGCTAATAATTGCCCTGTTTTTTTAGCAATTTCGATATTAAAATCTTTAGCTTTCAACTCTTGGCTACTAGCCGTAGTTAAAGTTTTTCCGACTTCATCATTAATCAATTGAGCATAAATGATTTTATTACTTCGAAAAATACTAACTCTAGGCCGATTAGCAGTCCCTTTATTTTTGATTGTTGTTCGTCTTTTTCGATGTAATCTTTTTTTATTCCTACTTTCCATAAAATCTTCTTAATAAATATTTTACTATTCAGCGCCTCCTGTAGCTCGCTTACCTTCTTTCTTTATAAATTGTTCTCCTTCATATCGAAAACCTTTTCCTTTGTAAGGCTCAACTTTTTTCAAACTTCGAGTCTCAGCTGCAAATTCACCCACCAATTGTTTATCAATTCCTTTGATTATTAAAGTCTCTTTTTCAATAGAAACTTCTAATCCCTTAGGAATAGGTTTATTAATTGGATGAGAAAATCCCAAACTTAGGTTTAATTTGTCTCCTTGAACATTCATTTTGTAGCCAACTCCGTGCAATTCTAATCGTTTCTCGAATCCTTCCGTCACACCAATAACCATATTATTGATTATCGATCTAGTTGTTCCCCACATTGATCGAGCTTGCTTGGTAGTTTCTTTTTGTTCGACTAAGATACCCAATTCAGAATCAACTTTAATTTCAACTTTATAGCCAAATTCAAAAGCAAGTTCCCCTTTAGGTCCTTTGACAGTAATAATTTTATCTTCAATTTTAACTTCAACCCCTTGAGGGATAGCTATGGGCATTTTTCCTATTCGTGACATATCTTAAATATAACTTAATTAATATACTAGAATTAACTTCAGAGTTTGAATCTAAAAATCTTTTTAAACTATTTTCTTCAAATACATTTTAACATATTAAATAAATTTAATGTTAATAAATTTTTGAAAAATTTAATTTAAAATTGAAACAAAAAAATCTTTAGATTCAAACTCTTTTACCAACTGGATTTTTTAATTCCAGGGATTTCTCCTTTTTGAGCTAATTCTCTAAAACAAATTCTGCAAAGATCAAAATCTCTTAAATAACCTCTTTTTCTCCCACATTTCCAACATCTTCGAACAATTCGAGTAGAAAATTTAGGTTCTTTTTGTGCTTTTTCAATTAATGCTTTTCGGGCCATATTTACTTTATTAATTTAAAAATATCTATTCTATAAAAAATCTCACTTACCAAATTTCGCAAACCACTTCTCCTCCCACTTTTTTCTCTCGAGCTTCATCGCCAGTTAAAAGTCCTTTGGAAGTTGAAATAATTGAAAATCCGTATCCATCTTTAACTTCTCTTATTTCTTGCTTATTCTTGTAAACCCTACAACCTTGCTTGCTGATTCGTTTGATTTCCTTGATTACTGGAGTTCCATCTTGGTTGTATTTTAGTTTCAATTTCAAGAAATTCTTATCTCCATCGGAAAAAATTGAGACCTTACTAATTCGTCCTTGTTTGTATAAAACTTGCGCAATAGCTAGTTTAAATTTAGACAAAGGCATAGCAGTGTCGCTATTTTTAGCCATTTGGGCATTTCTTATTCTCGTTAACATGTCAGCTATTTGATCGAAACTCATAATTATTTTCAAAAATTATAATATATTTAAATGCAAAACTCTTATTTTTTCTGAATTGGAAAACCAAGTAGTTCAAACAATCGCATTCCTTCTTCTTGATTATGCTCTTTAGTCGTAATATTCACTTGCAAACTAAAAATTGATTTAATATTATCATGAGAAATTTCAGGAAAAACTAGTTGTTCCTTCACGCCAATATTAAAATTACCGTTTTTATCGACACAACTTCTTT
Source organism: uncultured Bdellovibrionales bacterium (assembly GCA_964643985.1). Classification (GTDB taxonomy): domain Bacteria; phylum Patescibacteriota; class Minisyncoccia; order Moranbacterales; family DUUL01; genus UBA2773. The sequence continues at coordinate 17,191 of CAZXUS010000001.1, forward strand.
TAATTCCTCGAAAGTCTCTAGTTCTAGGCAAAGTCACTCGGATAAATCTTTCGATAAAATCCCACATTTTTTTACCTCGCAAAGTCACCATTGCTCCAATTTCTTGACCTTCTCGAACCTTGAAACCAGAAATAGACTTTCGACTTTTTACTAATACCGGCGCTTGTCCAGCAATAGTTTTTAAATCATTAACTATTTCTTGTTTAAATTCTTTATTATCGATAGCTCGAGACAAACCAACGTTCAAAGTCACCTTTTCCGGTTTTGTCACAGCACAATCGTTCTTCTTATCAAACTCCTTCTTCAAGGCAGGAAGAACTTCTTCTAAATATTTTTTTCTTAAATTATTCATAAATAAAATTATTCAAATTTAGCACCACATTTCTTACAAACTCTAAACTTCTTGTCTCCGTCCATAATCCGACCTAGTCTAGAAGGTTTATCACACTTCGGACAAATTAATTGAACTTTCGAAATATCAATTGGCATAGAAATCGAGACTAACTGTCCTTTCTCTCCGCTCCTCTTCGCTTTTTGATGTTTCTTAGCAACATTAATACCTTCAATCTTTACTTTTTTCTTATCAGTCAAGACAGCTTCAATAACGCCAGTTTTTCCTCGGTCTTTTCCTGCTAGCACTTTGACTTTGTCGCCTTTTTTTATCTTAAACTTCATAAATATTAATTTAATTTATCCAAATTATTTATTCCAAAAATCTTTCTAATAAACTTCTTTAGCCAAAGAGATTATTTTCATAAAACCTCTTTCTCGAATTTCCCTGGCAATCGGTCCAAATACTCGAGTTCCTCTGGGTTCTTGTTTTTCTACTACTACCCCAGCGTTTTCATCAAATCGAATACTAGTTCCGTCTTTTCTAGAATAGGCTTTTTTCTGTCTAACAATCACCACGTGAACAATTTCCTTTTTCTTAACATTCCCTCGTGGTTCTGCTTCTATAACTGAAGCCAAAGCAATATCTCCCAACCTGGCATATCGTCTCTTGCTTCCACCTAAAATCTTGAAAACTCGAACTCTTTTAGCTCCTGAGTTATCAGCAATTTTTAATTGTGTCTCTACCTGAATCATAAATTCAATTTAAACTTATTATTTCTTTTCCAGCACTCTCCAAGTCTTATCTTTACTGATTGGTTTGCATTGGACAATAGTCACTCGGTCTCCGATCTTAAACTCATTTTTTTCATCATGAGCTTTATATCGTTTGGTCTTTCGGTATTTTTTAACATAAATAGGATGAGTCTTGATATCAGTGACCTCTACTATAATTGTTTTATCATTTTTGTCACTAACAACTTGACCAGTTTTTTTAACTAGAATGGCCTCCTTTTTAGCTATTTTTTTCTCAGTCTTATCCATTATGTATAATTAATTATTTACTTTCTCTTAATATAGTCAAAATTCTAGCAATCTCCTTTTTCAACTTTTTTTGTTGTTGATTGTCTTTTACTTGATTCGATTTAATATCAAATCGAGCTTTGCAACATTCAACTTTCGTTTCTTGTAAAAGTCGTTGTAGCTCTTCTGGTTTTTTACTTCGCAATTCTTGTGCTTTCATCTTAATTCTTGATTACAAACTTAGTTTTAACATTCAACTTATCAGAAGCTAATCGCATTGCTCTTCGAGCAATCTTTTCTTCTACTCCGGCCATTTCAAATAAAACTCGTCCCGGCTTAACTTTAGCGATATAGAATTCAGTGTCTCCCTTTCCTTTACCCATTGGGACTTCCGCTCCTTTTCTTGACATTGGATGATCAGGGAAAATTCTAATCCAGATTTTACCACCTCGTTGAACATATCTTGTCATTGCCCGTCTGGCTGCCTCAATCTCTCGAGAATTAATCATACCAACCATCATAGTTTTAAGTCCAAATTCTCCGAAAGAAACAGTAGTTCCACGAGTGGCAATCCCACGGATTTTTCCGCCTCGCATCTTTTTTCTATACTTAACCTTCTTGGGCATTAACATAAAATCTTCCTTAATTAATTATTCTTCTTATCAGCATTTTCTTTGAACAACCAAACTTTAACTCCGATTATTCCATAAGTAGTATTGGCTTCCATTTTAGCAAAATCAATATCGGCTCTTAAAGTATGTAAAGGCAAATTACCTTTAGCTAACCATTCTGTTCTGGACATTTCAGCGCCACCCAATCGACCTGATAAAGAAATTTTTACTCCTTTAACATTTCGATTTTTATAAGCTTCAGCTAAAGTTCCTTTCATTACTTTTTTGAAAAATACTCGTTTTTCAATCTGTTCAGCAATATTATCGGCTAAAAGTTGAGCATTCTCTTCAATCGCCTTAATTTCCTTAACGTCTATTTGAACTTCAGAATTTTCTTTGAAAAAATATTTTTTCTTAATCGCTTTCTTAAGTTTTTCCAACCCTTCGCCCCCTCGTCCAATCAAAACACCGGGCCGACCAGTACTGATTATAATTCGAACCTTACCGACACTTCTCTCAATTTCAATAGAGGCCACCGCTGCACTTCTGAGCTTCTTTCTTAAATCTGCTCTTAGCGTAACATCTTGTTTAAGGTTTTTTTGATAATTTTTTTCGTCATACCAACGAGATTGCCAAGTTCTATTGATTCCCATCCGAAATAATCTTGGATCTATTTTTTGGGCCATCTAACTTATCTTATAAATTATTATAATAAATTAATTCTATTTAGCTGATTCTTTTTCGGCGTCCTTTTTGATGACTTCAGCCTTAACTGTTTTCACTTTTTCAGTCTTCTTCTCAATAACAGGCTTAGCTTCTTTCTTTTTTTCGTCTAAGGTTATTGTTATATGAGAAGTTCTTTTTAAAATTTGAGCCGCTTTTCCGTGCGCCCTGGCTCGCCATCTTTTCATTGTCGCTCCTTCATTAACTAGAATTTCAGCAATATATAAATCGTCTTCTTTTAATTTAAAATTATTCTGAGCATTCGCTACCGCACTTTTTAACAAGTTTAAAATATCCTGACAAGAGCCTTTTTCCCAAACCATCAACTGACAAACAGCGTTTTCAATATCCATTCCTCGCAAAATATTAGCGACTTCTCGGACCTTTCGCGCTGATCTTCTATAATTTTTTAAACTAGCTTTTACCTGCATATCTTTAAATCTGACTTGTTATAAGGTTATTTTAAAGTAACTTCCTAGAAAGCTTACTCTATTGTTTGGCTTTAGCAGCCGCTTCTGCTTCTTTTTGCTTCTTTCCTCCATGTTTCACAAATTTTCTAGTTGGAGAAAATTCACCTAATTTATGACCAACCATATCTTCGGCGACAGAAACTTCTATGAAGCCTTTTCCGTTATGGACTCCAAGAACAAATCCAACCATTTCCGGAGAAATAGTAGAGGATCGTGACCAAGTTTTGATAACAGTTTTATCTCCAGCTTTTAATTTCTGAATTTTTTTCAAAAGCTTTTCATCTATGTATGGTCCTTTCTTAAGTGATCGTGACATGTTATTCCAAAATTACCCGTTTGGTCCATTTCTTTGTCAAATCCTCCGCTACTATTCAATGTGCAATTCAACACATCTCATACGTTGCTCGGATTTTCCTCGAAATGCCCTCAAACGTGAAATCCTAATTAGTTTTTAATAATTTATAATAAAAATTTTACTAAATACTCAATATCCAAATTATCTTAGATAAATTCACTCAAGAATTATGATTTCAAGTACAGTTCGATGCGAAATTGATAATTTCAGTGAAACGTACTAATCAGTACGGCGAACTGAAATTATCGATTTCAACAAAGAAATGTGCCGAAAACATTATTCTTATATTATTTTCTTCGCTTTTTCTGTCTTCTCCGTATAATCATCTTACTAGATGCTTGCTTTTTCTTTCGAGTCTTCTTTCCCAAAGCTGGTTTACCCCATGGAGTTTTTGGATATTTCAAACCAATTGGTTGTCGTCCTTCTCCACCACCATGCGGATGATCAACTGGATTCATAGCTGATCCTCGAACGTGTGGTCTTTGTCCCATATGTCTTTTTCTTCCGGCACTTCCAACTCGATAAGCACTATGTTCAAAATTACTTGATTGACCAATAGAAGCATAGCATTCAGCTGGAATCATTCTAATTTCGCTAGAACTCATCTTCAAATGAGCCATCCCACCTTCGATTGCTTGAACCGTGACAGAAGATCCGGCACTTCGAGCAATTTGTCCGCCTTTACCAATCTTCATTTCAACGTTGCTGACTGCTGTTCCAACTGGAATATTTTTCAATTTCAAACGATTTCCATTTTCAATCGGAGCTTTTTCATCCGTAATAATTGATTGATCTTTTTTCATTCCTTCAGTCGCTAAAATATAGCGCTTTTCACCATCAGCATAACAAATTAAAGCGATCAAAGCACTCCTATTCGGATCTTTTTCAATTGAAATAACTTTTGCTGGAATTCCAAATTTGTCCATTTTAAAATCAATAAGTCGATATTTCCTCTTGTTTCCACCACCTCGATGTCGTACGGTAATTGTTCCACCCGCGCGTCCTTTGGATCGTTTAAATACCTTAGAAAGGCTTTTTAAAGGTTTTGCATCGGTCAAATTGTCTGGTTTTACAATCGACATATTTCTTCTGGCTGCGTTGTTTCTTTTATAAATCTTTACTGACATGGTATTGATAATTTATTAAAACTATTCACTAAACAATTTAATCTCTTGGCCAGTCTTGATAGTGACAATAGCCTTTTTATAACCGCTTTTCTTTCCCTTGATTGTTCTAAATTTATGACTTTTCTGCTTATATTTCATAACGTTAACTTTCGTCACATCAATTCCGTATAAAACTTCAACCGCTTCGGCAATTTGATTTTTGTTAGTCTTAGGATTAACCTTAAAGACATACTTCCCAACAGTCGTTTTGTTCATCGCATCTTCAGAAATAATCGGAGAAATAATTACACTATTAACTAAATCAGCTTTTTTAATTAAATTTTCAGAAACTTTCTTGGTCTTTTTTTTGCCAGCTTTTTTGGCATCAGTTTTCACAAGGCTTTTCTCATCCTTTTTGCTGACTGTTTCTTTGTCTCCTTCTTCCTTTTTAGTTCCAAACATCGCTGTCATAAAATATAATTAATATAAATAAAGGATTATTTTCCGTATTTTTCTTCCAAGCTTTTAATCCCTTCCTTGGTTATTAGTAAATATTTACTGTTCAACATATCATAAACATTTATGTTGTCGGTAAATATGTTTTTCACCTTATCTAAATTCTGACTAACAATCTTATTATCCAATTCGTTTTTATCGAAAGCCCATAAAACAGTGCCTTTCAATTCCAGTTTATTTAAAGCTTCTTGCGCTTTCTTGGTTTTCTTTTCCTTAAAATCATTATCAGCCAAAACGATTAATTCTGAATCTTTCAATTTTCCACTTAAAGTCATTTTAATAGCAGTTTGATTCATTTTTTTGTTAATCTTTTTCTTGAAGTTTCTTTCGTTAGTCGGTCCAAAAACCACGCCACCTTTTCTCCAAATTGGGCTACTGACTGTTCCTGCTCGAGCTCGTCCAGTTCCTTTTTGTTTCCAAGGTTTCTTACCAGAACCTCTTCGTTCTGATCGATTTTTAGTACAAGCCAAAACCTGTCTTCGATTAGAAGCCTGTGAAACATAAATTTGATGAACTAACTCATCTTTAATTTCTGCACCAAAAACCTCCTGATTCAATTCAAGATCTTCTGCCTTCTCTCCGTTCAATTTTTTCACTGCGACTTTCAACATATAATATGAATAACTAATTTATGATTATTAAAATATTCTTGGCTATTAAAATTTTTCATCAACCCAAATTCGAACAATTGAACCGCTATTTCCGGGAACAGGACCTTTTAATCCTAATAGTTTCTTTTTGGTATCTTTAAAAACAATTTCGATATTTTTAATAGTCTTATTATTTCCACCCATTCTACCAGACATTTTCTTACCCTTGAAAACTTTTTGAGGATAAGCACTTCCAATAGAACCAGGGGCTCTTAAATCATGTCGATGTCCATGAGAAGCCGGTGAACCAGCAAAACCCCATTTTTTAACAACACCTTGATAACCCTTGCCCTTAGTTGTCCCTAAAATCTTAGCTTTATCTCCAATTTCAAATTTTTCAAATTCAATTTCGTCTCCAACTTTAATCTCACTCAATTCTTCTTCGCTTAAACGAAATTCTTGAATTTCATCAAACTCTTTTTTTTTCTTCAAGCTCTTAAGTCCCACCTGAATAGCTGTATATCCATCTTTATCTTGAGTTCTAATTTGAGTAATGACGTTTTTTCCGCTTTCCACTAAAGTAATGTTCTGAGCTAGCCCGTCTTCATTATAGATAGTAGTCATTCCTAATTTTTTCCCTAAAATTAATTTCATAGTATTTGAGCACTTTTTAGTTAATTGGAAATTTTAAAACCGAACATTTTATTAAGGCTTCCTAAAAACTCCGACTGGCCTTATAAAAATATTCGGCAGATTTGGTACTGTTTTTAAACAGCCCCGAAGCTAATTTAGTTTCCCTAAGGACTTTAACTAGTATTATTTTTCCTTTAATCAAAATTTATAAATTCACCTATTAAAACTTATAGATTTAAGTGCAGTTCAAGGCGAAATTGATAATTCCAGTGAGACGTACTTTTTCAGTACGGCGAACTGGAATTATTAATTTCAACGAAGAAATGCGCTAAATATATAAATCTTAGACTACATTTTGATTTCGATGCCTACTCCGGCGGGAAGATCAAGATTAGTTAAATCTTCAATCGTCTTATCAGTTGGTTCCAAAATGTCTATCAATCTTTTATGAGTTCTGATTTCAAATTGATCTCGACTATCTTCGTGAACAAAAGTAGATTTATTAACGGTTATCTTTTTTATTGCAGTTGGCAATGGCACTGGTCCGACTATTTTCACGCCCGTTCTCTGAGCAGTTTCTACAATCTTTTTAACAGATTGGTCAATAACCTTATTGTCATAAGCCTTGACTTTGATCCGAATTCTTGATTGAATTTCTTGATCTTTTTCCTTCTTTAAATTAGTGTTCTCTGATTTGGTCATCTATATATTTAAATTACAACAAACTTATTATATACATCTTAACTAATATGTCAAGCTTTAATACTGGTTATTTCAACAACAGTCAATCTCTGAGAATGACCTTGTTTTTTGAAATATCGTTTTTTTGGCTTTTGCTTGATAATAATAATCTTTGGAGCTCGTTTTTGTTCTAAGATTTTTCCTTCAACCTGTACTTCTTCCAAAAAAGGTTTTCCAATTTTGACCTCTTTACCGTCGTCCAATAGCAAAACTTTATCGAAAACAACTTTCTCGTCAATTTGACTTTCCAGTTTTTCTATTTCGATTTTATCTCCTTCTCGAACATCGTATTGTTTTCCACCTGTTTGAACAACTGCTAACATCTAATTTAAAATAAAATAATTAAAACAGTCTCTTGAAGAGACTATCTCTGAAAATCTTTTTTATAAAAGCTCATCAGGAAACAGTCCCTAGTATTACAAAATATTGAACCTTTGTCAAGAAATAAATTGAATATCTAAATTTAAAATTTATTTATTATCAATAATTTCTTCGATACAATAAGGTTCTTCCTTACGAACTTTATGAAAAATCTTGATTAAAATATCAGCCAATAAACCAAACACTAAAAATTGAACTCCCATTAAAAGCATAAAAATTCCAATCGTTGGCCAGATTCGATTACTTATTGTTCCACTCAGAAATACTCTCTCTATAAACATCCAAATCAATAAACCTGAACCGATAAATCCAAAAATCATTCCCATAAATCCAAACAGATGTAACGGCCGAGCAGCAAATTTTCGCCAAAACCAAACACTAAGCATATCAAGAAAACCTTTTACTACTCGCTTAAAATTATATTTAGTTAACCCCGCCACTCGAGGTCTATGATTAACCACGACTTCTCCGATTTTAAAACCTTTTATTTTCAAAACAGCTGGAATAAACCGATGCATTTCTCCGTATAAATCAACTCCTTCAAGACATTTCTTTCTATAAGCCTTCAATGAACAACCGCTATCATTAATCTCATCTTTTATTAAAAAACCTCGCAACCAATCAGCTCCTCGAGAAAGAAATTTTTTGGAAAAAGAATCTTGTCGATTTTTCCGCCAACCTGAAACCACATCACATCCTTCTGCTAGTTTTTTTAATAATTTAGGAATATCAGCTGGATCATTCTGCAAATCTCCATCCATAGTAATAACAACGTCTCCTTTCGAGGCTTTTATCCCAGCATCCATTGAGGCTGTTTGCCCAAAATTTTTCCGAAAAGCAATGATCTTAGCAGGCTTTAGCTTCTTGAGTTCTTCTAAAGTTCGGTCGGAACTTCCATCGTCAATAAAAATAAACTCTCCTTGCAGTTTTTCTTTTTTAAAAACGGTTTTTAGTTCTTGATGCAATTTTGATACATTCCCCTCTTCATCTTTAAGAGGAATAACTACTGAAATAAACATAAACATTAGTTAAAAAGTTAAAAGTTTGTAAGGTTTTAAGGTTTATAATTTAGAAATAAACAATAACTTTGAAGATTGTTTTTTGAATACAGTTCGAGGCGAAATTAAAAATTTTAGTAAGACGCACTAAATAGTGCGGCGAGCTGAAATTTTTAGTTTCAACAAAGAAATATGCCAAAAAACAATTTTCAAACTACCCTCTTCCGATTATGCCGATTAGGAGGCCTAGGCAAGCCATTAAACCATTAATAATCCAGAAACGCACTGTCACTTTTGTTTCTGACCAACCTTTAGCCTCAAAATGATGATGAATAGGAGCCGCTAAAAAAACTTTTTTCTTAAAAACTTTTTTAGAAAATAGTTGAATTATCACAGAACCAGACTCTAAAAAATAAATAAAAACCACAAAAGGAAGAACCAAAACAGTATTAGTCAATATCGCCACTACCCCTAAAGTCGCCCCTAATGAAACTGCTCCGGTATCACCCATAAAAAACCGAGCAGGATAAAAATTAAACCACAAAAAAGCCAACAAAGAACCGCTGATAACAGCACAAAAAGCAGCCACGTCAAATCTCCCCTGAACAAAAGCAATTAAAGAAAAAATAGAAAAAGCTTGAATTAAAATTCCCGCATTCAATCCATCTAGTCCGTCAGTTTCATTGGAGGAAATAGCCATAAAAGATATCAATCCGATAAAAAGAGGTATATACCAAAGACCAATTTTAAAATCACCCACCGCTGGAACATGGATAAAATTTGATTCTAGCTTAACAAAAAACCACCAAGCACCGACAGCAGCAATCAAAATCAACCAACCGAACCGAACCGCAAAACGCATTCCGCCACCTTTATTGTCACCGATCCCCCTGATACTCATATAGTCATCCACCAAACCTAAAATTGCGGTTGAAAGTAAAGCAAATAATAATAGCCAAGTTTGGTTCCGACTTAAAAAATTCAACCGGCTAAACCAATCCTCGCCCGTCAAATCAGCTAAAAATGGCGCTAAAAAAAACATCAAGACTACCAAAATCAAAACCGTTCCCCAGATTACTATTCCGCCCATTGTTGGAGTTCCTTTTTTATGGGCATGCATCTTGCTAATATAAGTCAGTTTCTCCCCATCGACAGACTTTTTTTTAATTTTGATTTTAATTCTATTCTTATATAAAAAATGCGTCAAAATTGGAGTTATTGCCATTGTCACGACAAAAGCCATGATAAATAAAACAATAATCTTAGCGACAGAAAGGACTTCTGGGATAGTTTGAATTTGAGCTATAGACATATAATAGTTTATAAAGTTAGAAAGTTAGAAAGTTTATAAAGTTGATGAGTTGCAAATCTCTATCTTTGGCAACCTTGAACTTTAAAAACTTTACGAACTTTTAGACTCATTTCCATTGATAAGCTTGAAAAGACCAAGTTAACATACTTTTCATATCCTGCCAACGATAAAAATCATCCAAAATCACTCCGATTACTTTAATCTCTCGACCAGAAGGATCTGAAGCGCCACTCATTAAACATTTTCCAGCCTCATAAGTAAAACCAGTTTTGCCACCCAAGCAATTCGACATTTGTTCTAAAAGCCTATCAGTATTCCCAATATGATGTTGAATTTTACCATCAACAGAAAATATTTCAGCCGTTGGCACTTTCATGGTATCCCAAATCTCATCATATTGTAAAGAATAAGCCGAAATCCTGGCTAGGTCATAAGCACTTGAGTAACAACCTCCGAGATTAGTCTCTTCGTCCAAACCTGATGAATTACAAAAATGAGTATCTTCTAGACCAAGTTCTCGAGCCTTATCATTCATCATTTTTGCAAAATTCTCTTCCGAACCAGCAATATGCTTGGCCAAAGCGACTGCTGCATCGTTAGTGCTATTCATTACCATCGCTTGAAAAAGATTCCAGGCCGAAATTTTCTCACCGACTTGCAACCTGGTTGACGGACAAAATCCACCATTGGGACAACCGATTTTTGTTCCGTCTTCATAGACTGCATCTTCATCAATAGTAACAATTTCGCTCTTCAAGTCTTTGATATTCTCCACAACCAGAACCGCCGTCATAACTTTAGTTAAAGAAGCAATCGCTAATCTTTTTTTGGCATTTTGATAGTGAAGGATAGTGTTTGTTTCAGCATCAATCACAACCGCCGCTCGAGCTTTAGCGTAAAAATTACCAAAATCTTCATTTTTGATTGGAGCGTCTGGATCACGAACTACTAATTGCTCAAAGGTAATATTGTCGTTATAGGCATCATCAAAATCAAATTTAGCCCCCTTGACGCTAACAACGTCTTCACCATCCTTCGTAAAGTTCAAGATGCTACTCACTAAATCATATCGAAAAAAAACCCCTATTAAAAGAAAAATAATTAACCCACCTAGTAAGACTTTAAAATTAATTCTCATGTTAAAATTATCTTTTTATTTTAAACAAAATTTTTGGGACTGTTTCCAATCACAGTTTTGTCTGCCTCGGCAAACCTTAGTGAGACGGGTTACGAAATTTATCAATTTTGAAATAAATTATTTTAAAATTTTTGAAGCACTAACTTATATTAATGTAATAAATTTTTAGATAATTTAATTAAAAATTTAAAACTTTAGTAGAAATAAGGATAGAAAGTGAACGCTTAAGCCAAAATTGGAAAATTGCCTGCCTCGGTGAGCAAGGCGAAGCGAGTCCACCTCGGTAAGCAAGGCGAGACGGGCAGTAAAAAGGGTGGTTGGAAACAATCCTTTCTTATTGTATTGCTCTGATTTTTAAACTATTTTTTCAGACATCAACTCTTTTGTAAGTTTATCATAACTAGGCAAATCTTCCAATCTTAATATTCCCATTTTTTTCAAGAATTGCAAACTAGTTTCATATAAAAAAATTCGAGAATTTTCAATTTGTTCTTTTTTTTCCACGAAACCTTTTATCGCCAATTTTCTCAAGATCAAACTGCAATTAACGCCCCTAATATATTCTATTTGAGCCTTGCTAATTGGTCCTTTATAAGCAATTATTGACAAAACTTCCAACATTGCTAATGATAATTGTTCTGATTTTTCTTTTTTAAAATAAGTCTTTAAAAATAAAGAAAGTTTCGGATTAGTGACTAATTGAACTTGATTTTTTTTGAAAACCAATCTCAAAGCAGAATCATTTTCAACATAATTAATTTCAATTTTTTTTAATTCTATTAAACATTCTTCTGAAGTCGCTCTTAAATTTTTTGCCAAATCTGAAATAAAAACTTTTTCTGACGTCAAAAATAAGATAGCTTCAATTTTATTTTTTAATTCAATTTCCATAAAATCAAAAAAATTAATAAAAAATTTCAATATCCTGAAAAGATTTTTCCTGTTTAATTAAGACTGTCCCCTGCTTAACTAACTCTAAAATCGCCAAAAAGGAAACTACCGACTCTAATCGATTAGTATTATTAAGAATAATTTTAGAAAATTTGACTCGCCTAACTTTATTTAAAATATTTTTAATTTGTTCAATCTTTTCTTCAATTTTCAGCGTCTCTTTAATGTCCTTTTTTTGATATAAACACTCGTTTTCAAGATTAAAAACTTTCGCTAATCCTTCAAAAATTCTTTCAAGATCTTTTTTATTAAATTTAATCTCTAATTTCTTATCAAAAATTTCTTTATTTTTTCTAACAAACAATTTCTTAGAACTTTCAAAACAAACTTTAACTTCATCGGAAATTTTTTTAAACTTTTTATATTCAATCAATCTATCTTTCAAATCACCTTCTTCCTCTGTTGACACCTCTTCAATTTCAACAGAAGCTAGTAGGATTTTAGATTTTAGCAAAGCCAATCTAGAAGCCACCCAAATAAATTCACTAATATTTTCTAAAATTTCACTTTGATTTTTAGTTTTATTTAAATAATCTAAATATTGATCAGCTACTTGTGCTAAAGAAAAATTTGATATTTCTAAATGATTTTTATCTAGCAATTTTAATAAAACTCCTAGTGGATCATTTTCTTTAGTTTTATATTTTTTTTCTAGATTATTCAACTTAAAATTTTAATCTTAACAACAAAACAAGCAACAAAAATTTTGCTTAAAAAATAATTTATTTAAAAAATTATTTTAACATTTTTTTAACTCCAGCCGCAAATCGATCTGGCTCTATTCTATTTTTATCCACAACTCCTTGAACCCCCATCTTTTTCAATTCAGCCGATTCTCTTTCTGAATCTGCTTCACTTTTTAAAACAACAAACTTAGTTGTTGCTTTAGGAAACTGTTTTTTAAAATCAGTAATTATTTGCTTAGCGCTAAAATCAGGCAAAGTAATATCAATTATTACTAATTTGAAATTTTTCTGTGTCATCAAATTAGAGCCATCAGCCCCCGTCGTTTCTTTTTCTACTTCAAAACCAACTTCTTCAAGTTTCTTTCCAAAAACTTCAGCCAGAACCTCTTCATCTTCTATTATTAAAATTCTTTTTTGATCATCAGCGGAAAATTTATCGCTCTTAGTCGCTACATTGGAAATATTTTTTGAAATCGTTTTTTTTTCATTTTCTTGCAAAATTCTCTCAACTTCATCAATTAACTGCTGTGGAGTATGTTCAGATTTAGCAATAAAACCATCTGCCCCTAACTCTTCTAATTTTTTTAGATTATCTTCTTGAGATAAATTAGAAAAAGGAACCACTTTGACGTTATTCAAGCTAGGATCTTTTCGAATTTCTTTTAATACATCAAAGCCATCCATTTCTGGCAAAACTAAATCCAATAAAACTAAATCCGGTTTTTCTTTCTTGGCTTTTTCTTGAGCTTCAGTTCCGCTAGAAGCTTTTATGACCTCAAAATTTCCATTTTTCTCAAATTTTTTTTGATATATCTCAGACAACATTGGGTCGTCCTCTACAATAAGAACTTTTTTCATATTTGATTTTTAATATTTACTAGGTCTAATTAATGTCATTCTAGCAAACAAACATTCTTCTTACAACAAGATAAAAATGAGTTGAAGAAACAAGAAGCAAGACACAAGACACAAACAAATCTCAAATTAAAAACTTCAAATTAAAAACAAAAACCTTCGGTTTTTTAAAATTTGGTTATTTTAATTTGAGATTTTTGATTTGCTTGTTTCTTGTATCTTATCTCTTGTTGCTTATCTTATATATCTTGCTTGCTTGGCCGTAGCTTTAGCGAAGGTGAGTATCCTTGTTTCTTGCATCTTTCTATTTAGAGTCCTTCCGCTGCTAATTCTTTAATTAATCGTTTTTGACTCCAAGAAACTTTTTTCGGAGTTCTAATTCTTATCTCCACTAAATGATTTCCCTGCCCAAAACCACCGAAGTTTTTTATTCCCTGCCCTTTAATTCTCAAAAAATCTCCGGCTTCTATTCCCGCTGGGATTTTAAGTTTAACAAAACCTTCTACCGTTTCGACATCCACTTTGTCGCCCAAAACTGCTTGAGAAAAAGTTATATATAATTTCGAAATAACATCAAATCCTTTTCTTTTAAAATCAGAATAAGGCTTAATATGAATCCTAACAAAAAGGTCTCCGGCTGAACCACCTAACGAAGAAGCTTCTCCACCACCCCGAACTTTTAAAACTTGTTCTTCTTCTATCCCAGCTGGAATATTAACCTCCATTTCTTGATAGTCCTTAATCACTCCATCACCTCCACATTCTCGACATTTTTCTTTAGGTATTTGACCTTTTCCTAAACATCGATCACAAATTTCAACCTGAGCAAAAGTTCCCAGAAAAGTTTGTCTAGATTTTTTAATTTGACCAGAGCCTCCACACTTAGGACATTGTTCTGTTTTTTTATCTTTTGCTCCAGTTCCGTCACAGCTTTTACAAATAACTTTTTTATAGATTTTGACTTTTCTAGAAACACCCCTGGCCATTTCTTTAAAATCGATATTCACATCCACTACCACGTCTGAGCCAGCACTTTTTTTCTGAGCGGTTTGTCCTCCTCCAAAAAAATCCGAAAAAACATCCTCAAAACCACTTCCTTGAAAATTAAAATCCTGAAAACCGCCAGAACCCTGACTTCCACTGCCACCAAAACCCGAGGCACCACCACCGGGTTGATCATAACCCGAACCGAATTGATCATACTGACTTCTTTTTTGATCATCCGACAAAGTTTGATAAGCCTCATTCACTTCTTTGAATTTAGCTTCGTCACCACCTTTTTTATCAGGATGATATTTATGAGCCATTTTTCGATAGGCTTTTTTTATTTCATCTTGAGAAGCCTTTTTGTCCACTCCCAAGGTTTGATAATGATCGTTATTACTCATTATTTTGTAATGTTATTTAAAACTTATTTAAAAGCCTCCTTTTAATTAAAACAAAGATATTATACATCATTTTATTTATTTTTTCAAGACAACTTAGCAACCCGTCTTTCCTTTTGCTAATTTTCAATTTAATATTTAAAAAATTGGATTTAGACGGAAAACCAAAAAACATTATATAATGCACGGCATTAAATGTTAAATTTAATATTTTCAAAAAAGAGCCTACGGCTCTTTTTATACTAAATACTACATACTATATACAAAATACAGCCCTAAGCTTTTCCTCTCAAAATTTCTCCTTCTGTTCTTTTCTCTTTTAGAATAGCCTTCTTTTGAAGTTGCATAATAATATTTCGGGTATTAGTGGGATTGGGAATTTGTTTAAACGTAAAACGCTGTTTATTTCCAGCTGTTTGAATAAAAACATCTCCATATTTGAAAAGAGTTGGGATTACACCTTGAACCTCAGACGTCACGTCTTGAATTTTATTATGTTTTAATTCACTGATATTCCTACTGAATAAAGCAACTTGTTCAATATCAACAATTCTCAAATCCGTGACAATCCAAACATCCAAGTAAAAATTAATCCAAGTAATAAACAAAGCTAACCAGACAAAAACCGCCAAAAAAGATTCAATTAAATAGAACCAATTTAAATCTAAATTTAAACCAACAAATTTCAGCAATTCCTTGCCTGCTATATGGAAAATAGCCAAACCAATAATAAGCAATAAAAATGGCAAAAAACGAAAAACGAAAACCAGCCAATGTCGTCTTAAGAGTAAAATTACATTTTCATCGGTTTTTTTACCTTTGAAATCAACATCATCATAACGATGTTGAAAATTAACTTTTTTTTCAGAAAACAAAATAATGAATTAAAAAATTAAAAAATTAACCGCTCTCCAATCTACCTTCAAAGCAAAAATAATGTTTATTAAAAACAACAGACTACTTATCCCTAAAAATAAAGTAATCGTAAAAATCGCCAAAGTTCTATTTAGATAATAAGTCCAAATATGATAAATAACCATAATTGTCACTATTAAGATTAGAACAGTAGCAATCCAATAGAGTATTAAAAAAATATTAATCATCACTAATTTTTAAATTTATTTTTTATTTCTTTATTATCAAAATAATAGCACAAAACTATAAGATTCCCAAAAAAATCGATTCCCCCAAGGTCACTTTTTCTTAGTAGCTTTCGGTGTCACCCAAAAAGAACCGAAATATTTCCCTAACATTATTCGAGTTTGAGCATCAACTGCTGGAGAGGCGCCTAAAAATGGAGCAATTACTGGAGCCGCAAACCATTGAAAAAACATCGCAAAATATTTTTTCTTAGAATACCGAGCTGGCTTAGGTGGCATAATTAAGAAACTTAAAAACATCGAGATCACTAAACCGACCAAAGCCAAAGTCATCAGAAATCTAGTAATATAAGGAAGATTGTGCGCCAAAACTGATTCGTTGAAAGCATCCCCGCCAAAAATCAAAGGCAACCAACCTAAAAGCGCCAAAATATAAGGCGAAGTCGCCCAACTATGATGACCTTCCAACATCGTCCATAAATATTTTATTTTTTTAGTAAAAGAAATTTTTTTATTAGCCTTAAAAGCTCGAGCCAACATCGCTAAATTTTCAATCCCGTAAGCCCATCTTCTCTTTTGTCGATATTGATTTGCTAAAGTTTGCCCATAATTATCTCCCAAAACGGCGTCCAATGAAACTGGCAAATAAATTGGTCGAACTTTATAATCACCACAAAAATAATCATAGGCTTTCCAAAAAATTACTGAGTCTTCAGAAATAACATTAACCGGCCAATAATCCACATCCACAATAGTCTTAAAAGGTTCGCTGTGAGAAGAAAACGTCACCATATGTTCTGGTCGCATTGATTCCACCATGTGCCAAAAAGAAGATCCAGTGACAATGATTCGAACCGGAGCAATCGTATCCCATAAATTATTGTGATACATCGGAAGCGGTTGATAAGCTTGTTGAAGTCGATTCGGGCTAACAACGTATTCATATGACAAAGCCGATAAAAATTCAGGATGAATTTGAGTATCACAATCAAAATTTGAAAGCACTACATTTTCTAAGGGAATTTTTTTATCTTCTAAATATTTCTTAAGCTTTTTAGCGGCATAAGTAGTATTAGAAGCCTTGCATTTCATTTCCCCAGCTTTAACTTTATGAACCGTGACAATAAAATCATAAAAAGTTTCTCCAAATTTATCTTTCAAAATTTTCACTTTTTCATCTCGACTTTCTTTGCTTTCTCGTTCCTCTAAGGCTAACAAAATTATTATTTTATCATTAGGATAATGAGCCTTATCAATGGAAGCAATCGCAGGCTCAATAATTTCAGCCGTTTCGCCAGCCGTTGGCAGCATCACCACGTGATAAACATCCTGCCAATTTAAAAATTCTTTGCGATTTTTGTAATCACCTTCCAGTCGCTTAAGAAACTCAATCCGTTCTTTAATATTTCTTTTGAGCTCTTTAATATTCTTTCTTTTGAAAAAACTTTTTTTAAATTCACTTTTTAAAGCGACCAGTTCTTTCTCTATTTCAATTTGAAGTTTACGTCCATCATTAATATTTTGAACTCGATAAAGCCAGTCAACTTTATTCCAACGTTTCATTTTTTTATAAGCCAAAATTGAATAAGTAGCGATGTAAACAGTTCGATGCAACCAGTAAATATCATAAAGAATAATAAAAAGTGCTACCCAAATTGGAAGAAAAAAAGAAAAAATAAACATTCCGATCAAAGTAATCCAAGTCAAAAAACCTGGCAAAATTTCAAAAAATCTTTGCCATCGTCGCTCTTTGGGGTCTTTAGTGCGAGGATCTGGATACGCCCAATTTTCTCTTCCTCCGTTGATATTTTTAGCCATAAAAATTTATAGATTAAATTTAAAATAAAAATTAGCGATTCACTAACACAATTGCGATAGTATACACTAATATTACAATTTGTAAAATCAATCCCGCTAAAATAAGAAAATATCCACCCAAAGTTGATACAGAAATTTCATTCAAATCTTTTTTTTCGCATTTAATAATTTGTAATTTATTCTGTTTAGAGCAAATTAAAAATCCCCCCAAAAGATTATTAACCAACATTATTATTAAACCACTAAAAACTACAAAAAAGATATCTAGAAAATGACGATCCTCCGAATTAATAGCAATTTTATCAATTCCGAAAAAAGAATTATAATGTAAAATTAAAGCTGTCTTATCAAAATCAAGTCCCAGCCAAAAAATAATCCAAGACGCTAGATTCAACAATAACCCTATTAAAAAAATACCAATCAAAAATTTATTTCGAAAAAAAAATTGAAAACACTTTTTATCATTTTGCATAAATTTAGCCAGACTGTTATCGAAAATGTTTTAAAAAAATTCACCTTCTCCTATTTCTTTTTATTTCTTTAATTATTCCTTCTACTTCATTAACAATAATTTCATGCGGTTGTTCAAGAATTTCAAGCACAAATTTATCAAACATTTTAATCCGATACCGAAATTCCTCTAAATTCATTAAAGAATAATTTATTTCTTGACCCATCTCGGCTTCTAGCTCTTCAATTAAATGTTTCAATTTAGCGCGAGAAAGACCATCCACAACCAACAATAAATCGGTTTTAGATTTTTTATTATTAATAAATATCCCTGAAACTAATCCCAACTTAACATCTCCCAAGCTTTTAACCTTATTGAGTTGCTCGCATTGAGGATAAATATTTGATTTTACCACTAGCCATTTTAATTCATCATGAAAAGAATATTTCGTATTCACAAAAAAAGCTTTGTGTTTTTTAATAGTTCGAGAATAAAGAAATTTAGCATTAACCAATTGCTCTAAAATTTTTTTAGCTTCATTTTTAACAGTTTTAGTATCAAACTTATTTTTCTCTAAAATTTCGTTGGTATTTAAAGAAATTTTTTCATTCAACATAAAAAACTTAATCAATCGCCACCTAATTCTAGACCCAAATAAAAATTCTAGTTCGTTTTTCATATTTTTCAAAAAAGATTAGTCCTCATAAATTGGGGATTAAGCGTTCAGGCAAAGTTCGACCCGCCTTCGCTGAAGCTACGGCGAGGCAAGGGAAAAACTGAGCAACGGAACGAAATGTATTTCAAAAATACATAGAGTGAGTAGCAAAAGTTTTGACAAAGAAATTTGCCAAACGCTTAATTCCTAAAAGTGTAAATATTTTATATGTCTGATAGAGACCTTCTGCGTTTTTAAATTAAAAATTATCCCCACAAAATCTACTCGCCATTCCACTTCTCTCAAGTTCCTTTCGGCCAAAAAATATTGAATTATTTTAAATATTTTTTTTAATTTTGATTTATTAACACTTTCTTCTGGTACCACATCCCGACCTTGACTTTTTCTAGTTTTTACTTCCACAAAAACCAGTTTGCCCTTGGGATCTTCGACAATCAAATCAAGTTCTCCTAAACGATACCCTTTTCGATTATAGTAATTTTTTTCGATAATCTTATAACCATTAGAAACAAAATAATTGGCAGCTAAAATTTCCCCTTTAGATCCAAGATTTTGCAAAATAAAATTTTAAAACTAAAATTGAAACGCTCTAATGCCATTCTCAACTAACCACTCTCCACCAAGTCTTGATAATTTCAACTGCCCTGTATAAATAATACTACGTAATTTAACGGGGTAAACCCCAGTTAAATAGTGCTTCATAATTTAACGGGGTAAACAACTTTGAAAAAAATATTCAATGTATCTACGGATACAATTTCATATTTTTTTCTTTGTCTCGTTCAAAATTTTCTACAACTTACAAGTAGTAGTTAATTGAAAATGGTATAATAGTTTCCTTCGCAGTAATAATACTACACAAACAATCAGCAATCAAGACGGTTATTTGCTTCCCTCTTCAAAAGCCAAAGCGGTATTCAAGATAGATTGCTCTTGCCACCAAGGACCAATTAATTGCATTCCAATTGGTAATTTTTTCCCATCCATTTGAGCAAAACCGGCATTAATAGAAATAGCTGGCAACATAGCCACATTGACTGGCACTGTAGAAATATCCACTAAATACAGCTCTAAAGGATTATCACATTTTTCCCCAATCTTGAAAGCCGGCCCCATCATTGTCGGCGTTAAAATCAAATCCACTTCCTCAAAAACTTTTTTAAAACTTTGCTTTATCAGATCTCGAACCTCTTGGGCCTTCTTGTAATAAGCATCTTTATAACCAGCCGACAAAGTATAAGTTCCTAAAATAATTCTTCGCTTCACTTCATCTCCCAAGCCAGTTTCTCTTGATTTTAAATAAGTATCCAAAATATTGTCTGCCTCACTTTGAGCTCCGTATCTAATTCCATCAAACCGAGCTAGATTGGAACTAATCTCAGAACAAATCATTAAATAATAAACCGCTAAAGAATATTTAATTCCCGGAATTTCAACGTCAACAACTTCGGCTCCATTTTTCTTAGCCCACTTGATTTTATCTTGAATAATTTTTTTGACATCAGCATTAACGTCATCACCCAAAAATTCTTTCAAAACTCCGATCTTCACTCCTTCAATTTCTGGTTTCAAGTTATTTAAAAAATTAGTCTCTTTTGTGACGGTAGTATTGTCTCGAGAATCTTTTTCGCAAATTTTATCTAAAATAATCGCGGTATCTTCAACGCTATTTGTGAAAGGCCCAATTTGATCATAGCTAGAAGCCATCGCAATTAAACCACTTCGAGAAACTCTTCCATAAGTTGGTTTCATTCCAACTATTCCACAATAACTAGCTGGACATCGAATTGATCCTCCGGTGTCCGAACCCAAAGACCAAACTGCCTGCTCATCCGCTACTACCGCCGCCGAACCACCAGAAGAACCACCTGCCACTCGCTCCGTATCAATCGGATTTTTTACCACTCCATAAGCTGAATTTTCAGTTGAAGTTCCCATTGCAAACTCATCCATATTAGTTTTTCCCAATAAAACAGCCCCGGCTTTTTTCAATTTCCCAATCACAAAATTATCATAAGGCGCTTTATATTTTTCTAAAAGCTTAGAGCCTGCAGTAGTAATTCCTCCGGCCACACAAAAATTATCTTTAACGGCATAAGGAATTCCTTCTAACAACCCAATTTCTTCGCCATCGGCAATTTTTTTATCAACTTTTTTAGCAGTCTCTAAGGCTTCCTTTTCTCTCACACTCAAAAAACCATTTATCTCTGAATTTCGCTTTTTAATCCGCCCCAAATATTGCTTAGTCAATTCTTCAGAACTAATTTTTTTCTCAACTAATTTTTTATGTAATTCTTTTATCATTGTTTTTAATTACTAATTGG
>CAZXUS010000001.1:38463-63972 GCA_964643985.1 uncultured Bdellovibrionales bacterium
CCTTTTCAGACTGAACTTCTTGAATACTGCCGAAAAAATCCAAAATATTATCCAGATCTTGAGTAAAAGTTTTTTCTTCTTTTTTGGTTAATTTAATTCGAGCCAATTCAGCTGTTTTTCGAACTTCTTCAATTGTAATTTTTTTAGACATACTTTTGTTAAACACCCAACCTTCAACTTTCAATATTCATTCAACAATCAATATGTAAATAAACGATTATTGAATGTTAAAAGATTGAATATTGGATGAATGTTGGATATTGATTATTGAATATTTAATTTATAAATCAAATTTTAGAAACTTTTCATTTAGACTATTTTAATTTCTCAAGCAATTCTTTCTCGTCTAATATTCTGATTTTTAATTTTAACGCTTTTTTATATTTACTACCAGGCTTTTCTCCAATCACCACAAAATCAGTCTTGGAACTAACCGAGGAAGAAATTTTCCCACCCGCCTCTTTTATTAAATCCTTAGCATCTTCTCTTGTCAACTCCGCCATTGTTCCCGTCAAAACAAAAGTTTGTCCGGCTAGCTTTTTTTTCTCAATTATTTTTTTAGATTCCACTGCTTCCATAAAAATTCCGGCTTGGTCTAATTTTTCCAAAATTGATTTATTAACATCTTCCAAAAACCACTTAATCACACTCTCAGCAATCCTTTTTCCAAAGCCATTTATTTCAGATAATTCTTCGCTGGAAATTTGATTAAGAACCTTAATCAAGTCTTTAGGTTTTTTTATGATCAAACTTAATTGTTGATATTTTTTACCTAAATCAGTTTGACTATTTTCTAATTCTTTCTTTAACAAAATAATTCCCTCCTCTCCCAAATGACGAATTCCCAAACCAAATAATAGTTTTTCAAAAGTAGTTTTCTTGCTAGACTCAATCGCCTCAATCAAATTCAAAGCGGATTTTTCGGCAAATCTTTCCAACCCCTCCAAATCGCCCAGCTTCAAACTAAAAATATCCGCCACCGAAGAAATCAAACCTTCATTCATTAATTGCTCCACAATACTCTTTCCTAATCCATCAATATTCATTCCCTTTTTTGAAACAAAATGAATTAACCTCTCTTTTTCAACTGCGAAACAATTTTTATTAATGCAAAAATGAGCTGAACTTAACTCTTTTTTATTATCAGCAATTTTTTCTCGGATAACTTTTCCCCCACACATCGGACAAATTTCTGGCATTTTAAATTTCTGTTCTTTTCCGGTTCGTAATTTTTTTATTACCTCCACTACTTCTGGAATAATATCTCCAGCTTTATGAATCACTACCGTATCACCAATTCGAATATCCTTTTTAACGATCTCATCTTCATTATGTAAAGTCGCTCGAGAAACCACGCTCCCAGCCACTTTAACCGCCCGCAAAACCGCCACCGGTGTCAAAGCGCCCGTTCGCCCAATTTGAATTTTAATATCTTCAATCACGGTCGTCACTTGTTCTGGAGAAAATTTCCAAGCGATTGCAAATCGCGGAGACTTTCCGGTAAACCCTAATTCTTTTTGATATTCTTTAGAATTGATTTTAATTACCATCCCATCAATCCCATAGGGTTGCTTATCTTTTTTAGTTTCCCAGGCTTGATAAAAACTTTTTATCTCTTCCAGGGATTTAAAAAATTGATGTTCTTGATTAACTTTAAAACCAGCCTCAACCAAAAATTTCAATTCTTCTTCTTGCGTTTTTGGCTCATTAACTTCTGATCGAATTTCTTCTAGACTATAAATATAGGAATCTAAATTTCTAGAAGCCGCCACCTTAGAATCTAATTGTCGCATCGAACCCGCTCCGGCATTCCGAGAATTAGCAAACTCTGACATATTTTTTTCTCGTCGATTTTTATTAATCCGAGCTAATTCTTTGATCGGCAACCAGCACTCTCCCGTGACGGTCAAGTCAATCGCTTGATTTAATTTCAAAGGAACGCTTTTGATAGTCTTAATGTTCTCCGTCACTTTTTCCCCAATCACCCCGTCCCCTCGGGTCGCTCCTTGCACCAAGACTCCTTTTTTATAATCTAAAATAATTTTCAAACCATCAATTTTCAATTCCACCACATAATCAAAGTCAACTTTAATTCCTTTTTTCTCTAAAATCTTTCGATTCCGAACTTCCCACTCTTCTAATTCTTCAAAACTGAAAGCATCGTCCAAAGACCACTGTCGCACCCGATGTTTCACTTTCTCAAATTTCTTCAAAGGCACTCCGCCAATTCTTTGAGACGGCGAATCCGGAGTTTTCAACTGAGGATACTTTTTTTCTAACAATCTTAATTCTTCCATTAAGGAATCATAAACTGCATCGGTCAAACTCGGATCATCCAAAACATGATACCGATATCGGTATTCATCAATCACCTTTCTTAATTTTTCCGCTCGTTGCTTAATTGTTTTCAACACTAGTTTAAATAAAAAAATAAGAGCTTTCTCTCTTATTAGTTTATCATCACCAACCTGTCTTTTCTAGAGTATTTTATTCAATTTTTATTTTTCATTCAAAATACAGTATTATTTCCTGTGTTATTAAAAATGTTATAATGCAAGAAAAAAGGAACCCAAAAAAAATTAATTAGGTCCCTTTTTTTATTCTTGAAATCCGCTTTGATCATCCTGTGTTTTTTTGTTGAGCTCTTTTTAATTTTTCTTCTTCAGAAAAATCATCAAAGACCTTCCTGAAAGACGGACTTGAGCGATACATCCATTCAAATCCCTCTAACATAGATCCCTTATCTTTTTTTCGATTCATTCGATCAATCGAAGCCATTGTGTCAAAAGAACACTTCCATGTTTTTTTAGGCATCGCTCCTCCTTGAAATTATCTTGTTTTAAAAATTTCATTTAAACGTGAATTTATCTTGAAATTACAATAAATTCACGCTAAAACACCATAATAACGTAAAAATTCATCAAAAACACCCCAGACTCACGCTAAAAATTATACTTGAAAAACTATTTTTTCCTCCAATCGCTAATCTCAACCTTCCCTCGTCCTTTATCAACAATCGTAACCTTTTGCTTTTCTCTCCAACCATACTTTTCCATGATCGACTTAGGAATAGTGACAGTATAGCTGTACTTACTATCTTTTTTAATCTTATGAATAAATTTTTTATCCATTTTTCTTATTTTAAAAATTAGACGCGTCTATAGAAGCGTCCATAAAAGCTTCTATGTAAATTATTATATCATAATTCACCTCCTAAGAAAATAAAAAATAGAAGCGTCTATAGACGCTTCTATTTTAAAAATTATAATTTTTATATATAGATAAAACTTTCTCTGCAATTTTAGAAATTAAAAATTTGAGTGCAATTCGAGGCGAAATTGAAAATTTCAGCGAAGCGCACTTAATAGTGCGACGAATTAAAAGCGGAGATAGGGATTAAGTTTAAATACAATTTCGTAGTGAAATTTAAAATTTTTGAGATAAATTATTCAAACAATTTTTGAAGCACTGACCATAGTCAATGTAATAAAATTTTTGGATAATTTAATTAAAAATTTTAGATTAAGTAGAAAAGACATTTGAATTTAGTCCCATAACAAAGAAGTGTGCCTAATTTTTAACTTTCCAACACGGCTTTAATTCTTCGAACGCCAGAGGATGAAGATTTTTCCTTGGTAATCTTGAAAGTTCCTTCAATTTCGCTAGTATTCTCAACATGAGGACCACCGCAAATTTCCTTGGAATATTCGCCGATAGTGAAAACATTAACTTGATCTCCATATTTATTTTCAAACGAACCGTGAGCACCAACTTTTTTAGCTTCGTCCAAACTCATCTCCTCTTTGACGACTGAAGTCTTGCTTTGAATAGCTTCGTTGACAAATTCTTCTACCGACTTGATTTGCTCTTCAGTCAATTTATCAGGATGAGAAAAATCGAATCGAATTCGTTCTCCATTGATATTGGAACCTTTTTGAAAAACATGCTCCCCTAGGGTTTTTCGAAGTCCCGCTAAAAGCAAATGTGCCACCGTATGGAGTTGTTTAGTTTGCTCTTTGGTATCCGCTAAACCACCCTTGAACATTCCAGCACTAGCCGTTCTTGAAAGATCTTGATGAGTAGCCAGTTCTTTTTTGAAATTTTTTTCATCAACTCTCAAACCTTGTTCGTGGGCTAAATCTTTAACCATTTCGATTGGAAATCCATAAGTTTGAAATAAATCAAAAGCTTCTTTCCCGGTAATAACCAAATTACTAGCATTCTCGAAAAGTCCCTCCTCTACTTTAATTTTTTGGTCAGGGATTCCTTTGATAAATTTTTCTAAAGCTTTAGCCCGATGAGAAACTTTATTTTTTTCTTCCCCTAATTCCGCAAAAGTTTTGTCATAACCGTCAGGAATAAAAATTGGATCAAAACCAAAAGCTAATTTATTTTGACCTTTTCTTTCTTCAGTAATCTTTCCCTTAACAGAACCTTCAAAAAATGAAATTTCCCTGCCATCAAAATAAGCGATTACACATTTGGCTTCCGCATTCTGATTTTTGTTTTCTGTTAAATCTAAAATACCTTGAGTCCCTAAGTATTTTTCTAGCCATTTAATCAAAGCTCCTGGAAAACCATTCCAGGCTTCCAAATGAAGAGCGGTATCTTCAACGATAATTGGTCTTTTAATTAATTTATAAGCTTCAATTATCTTATACTCAGCCACTTCTCTAGGATCAACTGATTGAATTTCAGGTAAATGAGATTCATAAAAGCTTAATCGCATTTTGCCCTTGGTTAATTCCCGATACTCTCTAATTTTATCTGGATTAGAAGAAACCAAAACGACATCTTGTTTAAAACTAATTATCTTTTCGAATTGTTTTAAGCCTTTTTCTAAGGTCGCTTGAAATTTCTCTTCCTCTTCCTTGATAATTGTTAAAATATTTTCGCCAGCTACTTCTGGATAAATATCTTGATAGATTTTTTGAACCGCTTCTCCAATTTGGTTGGTGAATAAATAATCAATTCCAATCTTATGCGCCTCTCGAACTGCTCGTCGAATTAGTCTTCGCAAAATATATCCCCGCTCAGTATTAGAAGGTCGAATTCCATCCGCCACCATAAAAACTGAAGCTTTGATATGATCAGCAATAATTCGAAATGATTTTTTGTTATCTTGATATTCTTTGTTGGATAATTCTTCAATTCTTTTAATAATTGGATGAAAAAGTTCCCCTTGATAATCATCCTTAAATCCATTCAAAATTGCCACAACTCTTTCCATTCCCATTCCAGTATCAACATTTTGTCGAGCAAGTTTTTTGAATAAACCCTCCGCATTTTTTTCATATTCCATAAAAACATTATTCCAAATTTCAACCCATTTATCATTTTCTGGATCGAATTTTTTTGGAATTTCTTCCATCAAACCTGTCCAATAAAAAATTTCGGTGTCTGGTCCACAAGGTCCAGTTTCGCTAGGTGGACCCCACCAATTTTCACTTTTAGGTAGCTTGGCAATTCGATCTTCCGAAAAATCCAACTCTCGCCATTGCTCATAAGATTCTCTATCAAAAGGCGCATCTTGATCACCTTCAAAAACTGAAACTGCCAATCGATCTTTATCCAAACCTAACCACTGAGAAGATGTTAAAAATTCACAGCTCCATTGAATTGATTCTTTTTTAAAATACTCACCCAATGACCAATTCCCCAACATTTCAAAAAAAGTATGATGTGTAGTATCCCCTACTTCTTCAATATCAATAGTTCGAACACATTTTTGAACATCAACTAATCGAGTTCCCTGAGGATGATTTTCTCCCATTAGATAAGGAACAATTGGTTGCATACCAGAACTAATAAACAAAGAAGTTGGATCATTTTCCGGCACTAATGAAAAAGAAGGTAAAACAGCATGTTGTTTGGCTTCAAAAAATTTTATAAATTTTTCCCTTAATTCTTGAGCCTTAATCATTTATTTTATTTTAATAATTAAATTTTAAAATATATCTTAATGATAGATTAGGGATAATTTAAATTCAATAGAGAGTGATGATGACATTACTTAGCAAGAATGGTTTTTTTATAAACATCTAAATTGTCCAAAGCAATTCCTGTTCCCTTGGCCACACAAAGTAAAGGTTCATCCGCCACATAACATGGTACTCCTGTCATTTGAACAATATATTGATCTAAATTTCGAAGCAAAGCACCGCCGCCAGACAAAACCATTCCTTTATCCATAACATCCGCTGCTAATTCCGGCGGAGTTTCTTGAAGAACTTTTTTAATAGCCTCAATCACTTCTCTAAGTTCATCCTGAAGAGCCTCTGTCACTTCATTGGAAGAAATTTTAACATTTTTTGGCAAACCTCCCATTAAATCTCTTCCTCTAATTTCAACATATTTTTCATTTATTTGAGGAACTGCCCCACCGACTGCAATTTTTATTTCTTCAGCCGTTCTTTCTCCAATGGACAATCCATGTCTTTTTTTAATATAATTGGCGATGGCATTATCAAATCGGTCTCCTCCCACTCGAGCACTATGCGCCGCCACAACCCCTCCCAAAGAAATTATAGCCACTTCCGAAGTTCCTCCTCCGATATCAATAATCATATTACCAGAAGGATTGTTAATTGGAATCCCTGCCCCAATGGCCGCCAAAACTGGCTCCTTAACAATATAGGCGTTTTTAGCTCCAGCATTATTCGTGGCTTCAATCACCGCTCTTTTTTCAGTAGAAGTGACCCCGGCTGGAATAGAAACCAAAATATCTGGTCTAATAAATCTAACCCGGGGGCTAACTTTATTCACAAAATATCGGATCATCGCTTCGGTCACTTTATAATCAGCGATTACCCCATTTTTTAAAGGTCGATGAACTTTTATCATTTCAGGCGCTCTTCCGATCATTTCTTTAGCTTCGTTCCCCACTGCTAAAATCTTGTTATCGTTAATATCAACCGCTACAACAGAAGGCTCATTGATCACAATGCCTTTTTTCGGAACAAAAATTAAAGTATTGGCTGTCCCTAAATCTATCCCTATTTTATTTAAAAAAAGATTTCTGAAATTCAATTATTTGTTTTATTTATTATTTACAAAACTTTTTTAACATCTCTCAAATTTTCAAAATTTTATTTAAAAAAATCTTTTAAAAAATCATCCTGCAATTGAAACATTTCAGCAGAATGTTCTAAGCCAGTTAAATGCAAACAACCGTGAATTAAATTTTTAGCCAACTCTTTCTCGGCCTCAATATTATCTTCTTGCGCATTTTTTTCAATCACTTTCCAGCACAAAATTAAATCTCCTTCTATTTTTTTATCATCAAAATTATAACCGAAAGATAAAATATCCGTCACTTCATTTTTATTTCGATAATTTTTGTTCAAATTTTTAATTTCTTTTTCTGAAACTTTAGCAACACTAATCAAAGCTTGATGTTCAGCTGAAATAATTTTTTTAAGTCGCAAAAAATCAATGCTTTTTTTCAACCAAATTTGCGCTAATTTTTCTGGAAAAACTTTTTCTAAATTTTGAATATTTTTTGAATTCATAAAAATTTTGAAAAATTATACCCAAAAACAAATCCTTAGCATTAGGAATGTTTAATTATAAGAATATTTAAAAAGATTTGAATTTACTTTTCTTGAAGCAACTCCATAACAATTTTTCGAACCACATTTCCGTCGGCTTGTCCTTGTAAAGCTTTCATACTTTCACCCATTGCCAAGCCCATCTGAGAAGCATCTTTGATGTCATTTTTAACCATAACTTCTTGAACAACTTCTTTAATTTTTTCAAAACTCAATTCAGCCGGAAGATATACTTTTAAAATATCGATTTCAACTTGCTCTTTTTCCGCTAACTCTGGTCGATTCCCTTCAGTGTATTTAGCCACAGCATCTTTCCGTTGTTTAACGGCTCGCTTAATAACTTCAATAACCTGCTCATCTGACAATCCCTCTTCTCGGAGCTTGAGACTAATTTCAACATTTTTAATCTCAGAATTTAGCATCGATAAAACCGACTTTTTTTCAGTATTTTTTTGACGAAAAGCCTCAACAAAATCTTTTTTAATATTTTCTTTTAAACTCATATTTTTGGAAAATTATTTTCAAGAAATTTTCTGAAAATAATTTATTGAATTAATTTCTTAAAAAATTCTTTTTTTAACTTCTTTGAATTTTTCATCATCAAAAATACCCATTTTTTTGAGTTTATCAGCTTCTTTTTTAACTTTTTTTCGATAAAGAGCATCGTCTTTAAGTTGTTTTTTAGATTTTTCTTTAACGTTAAACTGAGACTTTCTGGCTCTCATTAAAACTTTACTTTCTTGCATTCTGCGAGAAAAACGTCTAATTAAACTTTCTGATGTTTCTTTTTCTTTCTTTACAACTTCTACCATAAAAATTCCTCCTTTCTTGTTTGTTAAATTATTTAAATTAAATTCCTGTTTTTACATACCACTTGCCTCCTATTAAATGAAGGTGAATATGAGGCACTTCCTGCCCGCCCGCTTTTCCATTTCGAATCAATAGTTTATATCCAGCCTCGTCAATTCCTTTTCCAATAGCAATTTTTCGAGCCACCATTATCAACCGACCCATAAGTATCTCATTTTTTTTATCTTCTGTCAAATCGCTAATTGACTCAATATGTTCCTTGGGAATTATCAAAACATGAACCGAAGCAACCGGATGAACATCCGCAAAAGCCATCACTAAATCGTCTTCAAAAATAATTTCCGTAGCGATTTCTCGATTAACAATTTTGCAAAAAATACAATCCTTATTCATTAATATTTCAATTAAAACTATTTAACTCGAACTTCTTTTTTAATCTTCTCTAGCTTCTTCTTAACCTCAACAACCACTTTTTTCAAAGTGACTACTTCTTGATTACCACCCGTCATATCTTTGATAATCACAGTTTCATCTAACGATTCTCGTTGTCCCATAATCAAAACTAGATCCACTCCTAGTTGATCAGCTTTCTTTAGTTGAGCTTTAAGATTTCCTCGTCCAAAACTTTCCGCTACGGTTATTCCCGCTTTTTCCAACCCTTGAAAAATCGATAAACTTTTCATTTTAGCTAAATCTCCCAATTGAGCCAAGAAAACTTTTGGCTTAGAAGTTTTTGCGCCCTTAATTCCTTTCTCTTTCATCGCGTCCACTAATCGATCCATTCCAGCCGCAAAACCAACCGCCGGAGTTTTCTTACCACCCAATTTTTCAATTAAATAATCATATCGTCCACCACCACCCAATGCTATTCGGCCTTCCTTGTCATCACTAGCCCAAAATTCAAAAACTGTTTTAGTATAATAATCTAAACCTCGAACTAAATGAGGATTGATACTATAAGCAATCGCTAGCTCATCTAAACATTCCAATAAATAGGTAAAATGTTTTTTACAATCTGGACATAAATGATCCACCGATTGAGGTGCCTGCTCCACTACTTGGGTGCATTTTTCTTCTTTACAATCTAAAATTCGCAACGGATTAGTTTTTAATCGATTTTTACAATTCATACACAAGGATTGCTTTCGATTTTTCAAATAGCTAACTAACAATTTATTGTAATTTGGTCGACATTCTTTGCAACCGATACTATTAATCTGCAAATCAATTTTGTTAATTCCGATTGAACTAAAAATCCGCAAAGCAGTTTGAATAATTTGAGCATCTAAAATTGGGTCTTGCTCACCAATGGCTTCAAAACCAAATTGAGAAAATTGTCGATAACGTCCTTTTTGCGGTCGATCATGTCGAAACATTGGTCCCATATAAAAAAGTTTGACGGGACTCGGTTTGGTTCTCATCCCATGTTCAATGTAAGCTCTAACAATACTAGGAGTTCCTTCTGGTCGCAAACTGACTTTTTTGCCACTTTGAGTTTCGAATTTATACATCTCCTTTTCGACTACATCGGTATCCTTGCCAGTTGTTCGCTCAAATAGATCGACTGTCTCCACCATCGGAGTATCAATTCGACCGTAATTATAATCAAAGGCAATTTTTCGAACTGCTTTTCTAATTTTTTCCCAATAAGTTTGTTCATCCGGAAGAATATCCCTCATTCCCCTAACGGTTTGAAATTTAATTTTTTTCTTGCTTGGATTTCCAGTGTTTGTCTGATTTAATTTTGCCATTTTTTTAAGATAGTTAACTGTTTAAAATTTTTTAATTATTTCATCCTAAAATATAAATCAATTTTAAAAATAATTATTTTTTGGGACTGTTTCCAGGCACGATTTTGCCTGCCTCGCCAAAGTGGAACGGCGGCGGGTTACGAAAAATTAGAATTTTGAGGTAAAAAGAGTACCTGGAAACAGTCCTCTTTTAATTAAAAATTTTGATTTTATCGAAAGGCCAAGCTCTTAATAAAACTTTTCCAACCACAAATTCACTGGGCAAAACTCCCCAAGACCTTGAATCACTACTGTATTTTCGATTATCGCCAAAGACTAAAAATTCATCGGCTTTAACCTCAAAAACACATTGATCTAGGCATTCAGTGTTATGCAACATTTTAACTAAATAATCACTTTCGTCTAAGATTCCACCCTGAGGATTTTCTTCATTATACAAAATAACTTCTCCATCTTTAATTTCAATTCTATCCCCCGGTAAACCAATCACTCTTTTTATAAAATATTCCTTAGGATTTTTCGGATTACGAAATACAATAACTTCTTTTCTAGAAATATCCTTAAAACTATTAACTGTAAAAAATTTCTTCTCTTCAGTTCCCACTACCGTTTTTTTATAACCAAACTCATTAACAATCAGATATTCCCCATCATGAAAATTTGGTTCCATTGAAGCCCCTTGTACAAAAAAAGGTTGAAAAACAAAAGTTCTAATTGGAACAATTATTATTAAAGAAACAACTGCTATTTTAAGCAATTCAAAAATATAGACAATCGCTACTTTTATTTTACTGTCAATTTTTTCTTCTGGTTCTTCTTTCGAATTTTCTTCTGGCTCCATTTTAAAATATTTTTAATATACTTACGAGAACTTAAAAAGCCCCTAAAATCTAACTTTATACGACATTATACAATATAATTATAGAAAAGTCAATCCAAAAATTTCAACTATTTCAAGCTTTTAAAAACTATTTAATTTCGATATATTATTTAAAAAATCACACTAATTTTTCAAATAATTCCACGATTTGTTTTTGAAAATTTTCTTTGGTCGATTCATTAACTAAGGTATAGTCGGCTATAGCAATTGGTCCTCCTTTTTGAGTCCCTTCAATCTCTGTCCAATCCCTAGCCTTGAACTCCTTCCAGTCGGCAATTGGTCTTTCGTTAAACCTATTTTTTAAACGCTTAAATCTAGTATTAGGAGAAGCATAAACTGCCACTGTAATAAAATTATCCCCAAATTTATTTTTCATAATCTTGTATTCGTCCCAACTATAAAGACTTTCCGCTAAAACAATTGGATTTTTTTCTAAAAGTTTTTCAATTTTAGGCGCTGAAAAAACAGCATAAGCCCCCATTCCATGTTTTGCTCGTAAATCTTCTCGAACAATTCTTTCGTTTTCATAATTAACTTCCAACTTTCTTTCTTTTATTTCATCAAAAGTCACTTCACCAAAATAAACTTTGGGTGCTGAATATTTTTCTTGAACTTTCTTGACTACTTCAGTTTTTCCCGAACCAGCCATCCCAACAATTGCAATAACTTTTTTATTCATTATTTTTCTAAATTAATATTTTATAATAATTTCGAGACTCATCTGTTTAAGTGTAATCAAAGTTAGAAGAGGGAGGATTCGACCAACCTTCGTTGAAGCTACGGCTCGGCATAGCAAAGAAATGCGCCAAAAAGATGAGTCTATAACATATCAACTATTTTTCTGAATTGTCGTCCTCGGTCAAACTCATTTTCAAACATTCCGAAACTAGCAAAGCCAGGCGACAATAAAACCAGTTGACCTTTTCCAGCACTGAGATAGGCGCTTTTAATAGCTTCTTCGAAATCAGAATAAATTCCTTTAATTTTGTCTTCTCCTCCCAGCTCAATTAATTGATTTTTAATTTTTTCAGCAATCACACTATCCAAAATAAAAATATTTTTAACATATTTAGACTGGGAAATTTTCTTTAAAAAATTTGTCGGATCCAATTCTTTGCTCGCTCCACCAATAATCAAATTCATTGGTCTCATAAAAGAATCCACTCCAGCTATGGCTGATTCTGGCGTTGTAGCTGTTGTATCATTGTAAAAATCAACCCCTTTCAAATTTCTCACTAATTCAAGCCGATGCGGAATTCCTTTAAAATTAATCAAAGTTTTTTTAATTTTTTTCAAATCAATTCCCAAAACCGCCGCTAAAGCAACTGCCGCTAAAATATTATGCAAATTATGAGAGCCTTTTAACTTAAAACTTTTTATATCACAAACTTCTCGTTCTTGGCTTTCAAAATTAATAAAAATTTTTCCGCCCCGAACGAAAACCACCCTCTCACCACTGATTTCTTGATCCGAATAATAAACTATTCTGCTAGGTGCTTCTTGCCCCATTTCTCGAGTAATTTTATTATCATAATTAAAAATGGCAAAATCTTCTGGTTTTTGATGTAAATAAACTTGTTTCTTATCCTCTATATACTCCTCCATAGAACTATAATGATTCAGATGATCAGGAAAGATATTCGTCACCAAAGCATATTTAGGACTTTTTTTAATCTTTTTCAAACCCGCCAACCGCCAAGAAGACATTTCAAAAACCACAAAAGTCTTTGGAACAATTTTCTTCAATTTATCCACAACTGCTTCTTGCCCAATTCCAACTTTAGAAATTTTTTCTCCAACGTCAGCTATTATTCTTGCAATCAAACTAGCAGTAGTAGTTTTACCTTTAGTTCCAGTCACTCCAATTATTCTGGAACTTCTACAATTTTCCATAAAAATACTAGAATCCATTTCAATCGGAATTTTGTTTTCTAAAGCAATTTTAATATATTTATTACTCCAAGGAACAGTCGGATTTTTTATTATTAAATCCGCTTTTTGAAAATCTTCAGTTCGATGATGACCTGTGACGACAGTAAGATTTTTGAAACCGCTTAATTCATCCAAAGTGCTTTTCAAGGCTATTTTCTTTTTTATATCAGTTGCTACCACTTTAGCTCCCTGCTCTAATAACCATTTAATCATATTTTTTGAGCCTCCATGCAAACCGATCCCCATCACCGTCACTCGTTTATTTTTAAAATTCACACTAAAAATTTAATACTAAAATTTTTTAAATAATCAATATTCAATATTCAATATTCAATCAACATCCAATAATTAAACATTCAATACCGCAATATTAATTATTAAATAGATGTCAAACATTAAATGTTGAATATTTAAAACAAAATTTACAAAAATTATTTTGTCTTAAAATTTATTTCATCTTCAAGGCCAAATCGATTACTCGCTCCGAATAACCCCACTCATTATCATACCAACCAACTATTTTAACTAAAGTTCCTCCGACCACTTTGATTAAATCGGTTTGAACAATCACTGAATATTTATTTCCCAAAATATCACTTGAAACTAAAGGTTCGTCACTGGTTTTAAGAATATTTTTCATAGAACTAGATTCGGCTTCTTGAAAAGCTTTTGTTATTTCCTCTTTCGTCGCGTCTTTTTTTAGCAATACCACGACATCGCTAATTGATCCAGCCGGCGTAGGAACTCTAAGTGCCATTCCATCAAATTTATCTTTTAGTTGCGGAACCACTAAGGTGGCAGCAATCGCCGCACCAGTAGAAGTCGGGACAACATTGCAAGCCGCCGCTCGTCCTCTTCTCATATCTTTTTTAGCAGGTCCATCAATCAAGGCTTGAGTAGAAGTATAACTATGAATAGTCGTCATTAAAGATTTTTCAACCCCAAAATTATCTTCCAAAACTTTCATCATTGGCGCCACACAGTTAGTAGTGCAAGAAGCATTGCAAACAATATCGTCTTCTGAATTCAATTCTTCTTCGTTCACACCACAAACGATAGTTTTAACGCTTGCATCTTTAGTTGGAGCCGAAATTAAAACTTTTTTAGCTCCCGCCTTCAAATGCCCTTCCGCTCCAGTTCGGTCAGTAAAAAAGCCTGTCGCCTCTACCACTAAATCAATTTCCAATTCCTCCCAAGGCAAATCAGCGGGATTTTTCTGAGAGAAAAATTTAATTTGCTTTCCAGCCACCATTAAATTATCATCTTTAATTTCCGCTCTATTTTTATAAATTCCATAAACAGTATCGTAATTCAAAAGATAAGCTAAATTTTCCAAAGGAGCCAAATCATTAATAGCTACAATTTCCATTTCCGGATTATCAATTGCTATCTTTAAAACCGCCCTACCAATCCTCCCAAAACCATTAATCGCAATTTTCATATTTTTTTTATTTTAAAAATTATATCCTTACATATGTCCTTACATATGTAAGGACATAACTACCTAAAATTATTCACCAAAAATTTAATACTTAAGTATAATTCTAAATAAAAACTTCGGGGCTTTTAATTTTGAAACTTAATATTCCTATCCTCCCCACGAAAAATAAGAAATTTAATATTTTGAGTTCAATCTAAATAAAAATTTTAGAACTTGGAGACTTTAAATTTTAAGCATAATTTGAGGAAAATTCGAGTAACGAACGAAACGTATTGAAAGATACGTTGAGAGAGTAACGCAGAATTTGACAAAAAAGTATGCCGAAATTAAAAGTCTCTCTACACGTCTAGATTTTGGACAGACTTGGCATGTACCTGTATGAACTTCTTCCTCGGCGCCACTTCACTTCCCATTAAAATATCAAATAATTCATCTGCTCGTTCCGCATCTTCGATAGTAATTTGATTCATCATCCTATTTTCAGGATTCATAGTGGTATCCCAGAGCAAACTAGGATTCATCTCCCCAAGACCCTTGTAACGTTGAAGGGAAATTCCAGTAGATTTTTTAAGATCTATCCCTTCTTCATCGGTTTCTGAAACTTCAACATTTTTACCAGACATTCTTTTCACAATATCATCTTTTTCTTTTTCATCATAAGCATATTGAATCTGCTTTCCTTTTTTAACAGCAAAAAGAGGTGGTTGAGCAGCATAAACATATCCGCCTTCAATTAAACCCTCAAAATGTCGATAAAATAAAGTTAAAAGCAAAGTTCTAATATGAGAACCGTCCACATCAGCATCAGTCATAATTACAATTCGATGATAACGCAATTTAGCTAAATTCATTTCTGCACCAATTCCAGCACCCAAAGCAATCACAATGTTTTTGATTTCCTGGGAAGCCAACATTCGATCTAATCGAGCTCTTTCAACATTTAAAATTTTACCTCGTAAAGGCAAAATCGCTTGAAATTGTCGGTCTCGTCCCTGCTTAGCACTGCCACCAGCAGAATCTCCCTCCACAATAAATAGTTCACTTTTACTAGCATCTCGACTTGAACAATCAGCGAGCTTACCTGGCAAGGTCATTCCTTCTATCGCCCCTTTTCGCACCACGGCTTCTTTGGCGGCCTTAGCGGCCAAACGCGCCTTAGATGACAAAGCACATCTATTAATAATAGATTTTGCCTCCAAGGGATATTCATCAAAATAATCGGCAAAGGCTTCGTTTAAAACTGAATTTACTGCCGTTCGAGCCTCTGAATTTCCCAATTTGGTTTTAGTTTGACCTTCGAATTGAGGTTCCTCTAGTTTAACAGAAACAACCGCCGTAAGACCTTCCTTTACATCATCAGCCGTAAAATTAGGATCTTTTTCTTTCAATAGATTATTTTTCTTAGCATAATCATTAATGCTTCGAGTCAAGGCTGTTCTAAAACCAGTTTCATGCATTCCACCTTCAGTGGTAGGAATATTATTAGCAAAAGAAATAATTCGGTCTTTCATTGACATACTAAACTGCAATGACGTTTCCACCAAAACGCCTTGAACTTGTTTCTCAACATAGAAAATATTTTCGTTAACAACGTCCTTTCCTTTATTCAAATGTTTAACAAAAGATTTTATCCCACCATCAAAACAGAACCCAACTTTTTTATGAAGATCTTCTCTTTCGTTTCTTTTGTCAATTATCTTTAAATGAATACCCTTAGTTAAATAAGCTTGTTCTCTTAAGTAGTTAGTAATTTTACCCCAATTCCATTCAATTTCTGGAAAAATTTCTGGGTCTGGCTCAAAAGTAATTATAGTTCCATGTTTTGTGGTCTCTCCTATTTTTTTTACAGGAGCTTGAACTTCTCCTCGAGAATATTCTTGAGCCCAAACCTTCCCTTTCTGATAAACTTCCGCTCGAGTCCAAATACTTAAAGCGTTCACAACGGAGACACCCACCCCGTGAAGACCTCCGGAAACTTTATATCCACCACCGCCAAATTTTCCTCCAGCGTGCAAACGAGTCATTACCGTTTCCAAAGTTGAAACTCCCGTTTGAGGATGTTTTTCGACTGGAATTCCTCGCCCCTCGTCAATAACTCGAATTTGATTTCCAGGCAAAATATGTATTTCAATGTAGGTCCCATTTCCAGTCATAGCTTCATCGATTGAATTCGCCACTACTTCCCAAACCAAATGATGCAATCCCTCCAAAGAAGTTCCTCCAATATACATTCCCGGTCTTTTCCGAACTGGCTCTAATCCCTCTAAAACCTGAATCGAGGCCGCCGTATAATCCTGTTCTTTTTTCTTTGCCATAATCTTTTTGTGTTTATTATTAGTATGAAATCCTACTTCCAATTTTTAATATATTTTGAGACTGTTTTCAATTGCCCTTTTTACTGCCCATCTCGCGTCGCTTGCCGAGGCAGGCAATTTTCCAATTTTGCAACAAAACTGTGATTGGAAACCGTCCCATTTTATCTAGCCAAAAAATACAACTCCACCATAATTACCGCTCCGATTGCCAATAATCCATCCCACCAAACCAAAACTTGAAAACTTTGCATTATTAATAAAATCAAAACTGCCAAAGCCAATAAAAATCCTTGCCTAAAAGAAACTCCCGCAAAAACATCCAGCTCTCTTCCTTTCAAGCCTGCCAATTTTAAAGTTCTTATCCAAAAAAGCAATAACGAAAAACCTGCCACTAATGAAAAAAATAAACTAATTTCAAAAATTAATATATTAATTGAGACAGATTCTCGAAAAGTGTAAGGATCTGAATAAGGAGAAAGAAAAATTAACATAAGTATCATTAATAAAAACGAAACGATTGCTAAGATCCTCATTCCCCATAAAAAAAAGCGGTGAGACATTTATTTTTGTTTATTTTAAAACATTCCAAACTGTTTCTTGAGAATTGTTTTCAGTTTTCCCTTAAAACAGCTCTATTCAATTTTAAACTATTTTTTCCTCTTAATCAAATCGAAAACTAACCCTTACTAACATAAACCGTTTGAGAAGGAAAAGCAAATTCTATTTTTCTTTTTTCAAATTCTTCATAAATTGCTAAATTTATTCGCTCTTGAATATTCAAAAACAATTCTAAATCAGAACTATTAACATGATAAACAATTTTAAAAATCAAAGCAAAATCTCCAAATTCAATGAAATTCGCCCTGTTAAAAGTAACCTCTTTTTCAAGTTTAATAATTTTTTCAATTATTTCGGGAATTTCTTTTAATTTTTTACTGCCAGTATCATAGGTCACGCCCAATTTCAAATTAGCTCTTCTTTTTTCTATTTTACTAAAGTTGCGCACTCGGGAAGATGAAATATCAGTATTAGAAACAATTAATTCTTCTCCATTTAGAGTGGCAATCCGACTAGTTTTTATCCCTACCTTTTTGACTGTCCCTGCTTCCGCTCCGGCTTGAACATAATCACCAACCTTAAAAGGCTGATCTAAAAAAATAGAAAAAGAAGCGAACAAATCACCCAAAATTCCCTGAAGCGCAAACGCAATCGCAATTCCACCAACGCCTAATCCCGCCACTAAAGAAGTGACATCAACACCTAAATTAGACAAAATCATCAAAAAACCAATAACCCACAAAATCACTTTAACAATTTGACTTAATAATTTTATTACTGCCTTTTTATTCTTAGCATCATCTTGT
This sequence comes from uncultured Bdellovibrionales bacterium, assembly GCA_964643985.1. GTDB lineage: Bacteria > Patescibacteriota > Minisyncoccia > Moranbacterales > DUUL01 > UBA2773. The sequence goes on from CAZXUS010000001.1 coordinate 56,507, forward strand.
CCTTCCGCATTTTTCAATAAGACCTTATCTAGAATATAATCAATAATTTTTTGTAAAATTAAAATTGATTGAAAAATAAGAACCATCGTGAATAATCCAAAAATAATCTTGTGAACCAAATCACCCAAATTCAAAGGATTAACAGCGATATAAAGAGCAATCAACAAGTAAAATGGAGGTTTGAGTTCATTGATTATCTGAATTGCAAAATCGTCAATATCATTTTTAGTTTTTTCAGACAAGCGCTTCAAGCGAGCAACAATGATAATTTTAAAAATTTTAAAGATCATCATTAAACCAATAAACCAGGAAAAAGCCTGAACATAATTCCAGCCAGTATTTGCGCCCAATTGCAATTCCTTCAAATAATTTATAAACTCCATTTTAAAAAATTATTTATTAAAACATTTAAATTCTTTCTTTATCTTAACCTTTTTCTTATTATTTTCAACCCAAAATTAAAAAAATATTTCCACAAATCACACGCTCTTGACCAAATCGCCAAAAAAGTCTATCATTAATATTGTCTTAAATATTTTCTTTACTGCAAATTATATAAAGATAAAAACTTTAAAGATTTTAACTTCATTTGTATGGATCAAAAAATAATTGACTTCAATAAGTCCCAAGCAAGAACCGACATTCCTGAAATTAGAACAGGTGATGTTGTTTGCGTTTACAAAAAAATTAAAGAAGGTGAAAAAGAAAGAATTCAACAATTCAAAGGATTAGTAATCGCCATTAAAGGCCGACAAAGTTCTTCTCCGACTATTACCGTTCGAAAAGATTCTCAAGGAATTGGAGTAGAGATGGTCTTACCTATTTATCTTCCTTCTATTGAAAAAATAGAAGTTTTACGACACAGCAAAATTCGACAAGCCAAACTTTACTATATGCGAGAACGAGCTGGACGATCAGCTAAGATGAAAATTAGAGATTTTTCGGAAAAAGAAAAGACTGCCCTAAAAGAAAAGGACGAAAAAGCCAAAGCCGAAAAAGCTGAAATCAAAGAAAAATCTATCGCTACTCAAGAAGAAAAAACTGGAACTAAACCTGAAAAAATTGAAGAAAAAAAATAGATTCTTTACAATATTCAAAAAACCGCTGACTTCTCAGCGGTTTTCTGCTACAATAAAAAAAGTTGGCAAATATGAAGTTTTTAAAGTTATCAAGTTTAACCAGCTAAATAATTTAAATTAGAGCTTTGTTCTATTTAACAGGGTAAGGAAAGTAAAAAGTTTAGAAAGTTCGATCCGCCTCCGCTATGACTAAGACAGGGCAAGCCCTCCTCCGCTAAAGCTACAGAAGGGCGAGCAAAGGGATTCATAAAAATAGCTAAAAACATGTTAAACTGATAAAATTCAAAAATTTGAGGAGATTTTGAGTAGCGAGTGAAATGTAACTTAATAGCACATTGAACGAGCAACAAAAAATTCGACCTGAGTCTATTAAAGCTATAGCGAAGCAAGAGAAAATCCAAATAAAAACTTGCCGTGCAAAAACAGAAATTTTATTTTTGAATACAGTTTGACTTGCCTTCGCTGAGGCTACGGCGAGGCGAGGGGAAATCTGACTTAAAGCTTGCCATACAATATGGAAATTTATTTTTTGAGGAAAATTCAATAATACGACTAGCCAATAGAAGTTTATCGTTTGAGTGCAGTTCGCGGAAAATCCGAGCAGTGAGTGAGACGTACTGAATAGTACGGCGAACGAGTGGCGCAGGATTTGACAAAGAAATGCACCAAACGATAAAATTCTAACCCAGAGGCCTCGATGGTGAAATGGTATACACACACGGTTGAGGGCCGTGGCGCACCTGCGCATGAGGGTTCAAATCCCTCTCGAGGCACACCAAAAAAGAGCCCAAGGGCTCTTTTTAAATTTTCAATTCACAATTTACAATTCACAATAAATTTTCAATGTTAAAATTTTCAACTTAACAATTAAATTATTTAAAATTTTCAGCTTAAGCTTTTACTCCAGCTGGAATTTTTTCATTAACATCAACGAATTCTTCTTTATTTTTAACTAAAACTTTTTTAGTCTTTTTATCAACTTTAATCCCATCAATCATCTTAACCCACCAAATTAAAATATCCATTTTCCAAAGAGTAAAAAATGCCCCAACCATCAAAAGCGCTCCCACTATCAAAATAATACTAATAATCCCAATCAAAATAAAAATTCCTTGTAAACTTTCGTTGTAAATATTACTAAAAATAGGGAAAATAATAAAACCTGAAACCACAAAAATAACAATAATTACTCCAAAAATTGCTCCTTTGATAAAATTAATTACAAAAAAAGATAAAATTAATTTAAAAAATTCTTTGAATTTAGTCCTAATAGCTACCCAGCTTTTCAGAAAAGATTTTTCAATAGATAAATTTGATAATAATAAATAAACCAAAACAAAAGGTTTTAAAATTGTTAAAAATACCAAAAAGATTAAACTTAAAAAAATAATAACTCCCAATAAAATAATAGACAAAATATTGACTTGATAAAAATAAGCTAGCCATCCCATTAAAAGATTAATTAAAATCAAGCTCAACGTTATTCCCAACAAAAGCAAATCAAGCCTCAAAACTTTTTTAAAATCTTTCTGTCCAACTGTCCAAATTTTCTTGAAACCCAATCTGTGTTTTTTCTTATTTTGCTTGTTGTCTAATTCTTTAATCACCCCGGCTCTAGCAACCGTTGAAACTAACCAAAATACTATCACTAGAATAAATAAAGTCACAGAGCCAATCAATATCCATTGCCAATAATTTGCAAAAAATTGACCGGCTTCATCTCTAGACATTACTGTCTTATCTTCCTCGAAGCCTTGATTAAAACTAAAAGCCGTTCCGCTAGAAACAAAAATTCCCCAAAACCAAATTGATTTATTTTTCCAAATTCGCCAAAAACCGTCCTCAATAGCTTTATAGTATTGGCTATTTTTAATCCGATCTATAAATCCCATTTTATTTTCATTTGTTTTCATTTTTATATTTAATAATTTAAAATAGCTTTAATTTCTTTTTTTAATTGCTTCTTAAAGTCAATCAAGTCAGCGTAATTTTTTTCCACTGATCTTGAAACGCCTTTTTCTTGGGCCTCTAGATTACGAGATGAAAGACTTGAAATAGCGATAACTTTTTTTGGATCAACTTGCGAAAAAACTACTTGATGAAAATTCTTATCATCCGAAGAAAAATAATCCAATAAAATTAAATCAAATTTATTAACATCAAAATTTTCTAAAAATTTTTCCGCTAAATTTCCTTCAGAAAAAATAGTCAATCCAGTTTCTCCAAATTCAGCTTCCAACTCTCCAAAAATTTCAGTGATTATTTTCAACGCTTTTAAATTGTCCTCCAAAACTAAAACTCTGATCATCAGTTTATTTTATAACTATTTTCCGAAAATCCTTCTTCCCTACTTTTAAAATTTCACCATTCCAATCATCCTGAGGTGCCGAACCTAACTCAATTTTCACCCCAGCAACGCTCACGCCGCCTTGTTCGATTTTTCGCTTAGCATCCCCCTTACTTTGAGCCAAATTATTTTCAACTAAAACATCAACCAAATTATCCTCAAGCTTCATCGATAATTCTGAAGCTTCAATCTCTAAATCTCGTTTTTGAAATTTATTAGCAAAATCTTCCTCGGCTTTTTTACTAGCATCTTCTCCATGAAAAGTTTTAGTAATTTCTCGCGCTAATTTCATTTTTAAATCACGCGGATTAACTTCTTCGTTTTTCATATCTTCTCGCATTTTTTCAATCTCTTTCATTGGAACATCGGTCATCAATTCAAAAGTATTGGCGATAAATCCATCCGGCCAAGACATCACTGCCCCATAAATATTTTCTGGAGACTGATCTAAGAAAACCGCATTCCCCTCGCTCTTGCCCATTTTCTTACCATTGTCATCGGCTAAAATTTTCAAAGTCATTACAAATTTTTCTTTATTATTAATAACTTTTTGTAAGTCTCGTCCTCGCATCATATTAAACAACTGATCATTGCCTCCAATTTGCAAATCAACATTCATAGCGGTTGCATCATAAGCTTGTGCTAGCGGATATAAAAATTCATGCAAATAAATTGGTTTTTCTTCAATCATTCTTTTCTGAAACATATCCCTTTGCAACATTTGTTGCACCGTAAAATTCGAAGACAATTCAATCAAATCTCGAAAATTCATTTTATCACTCCACTCACTGTTATATCTAACTTCAGCTGAATTCTCTCCTTCAAAATCCAAAAATGCTGAAGCTTGTTTTCGATAACTTTTGCAATTATCCAAAATTTCCTCCCGAGTCAATTTAGGTCGAGTAGCTGATTTATCAGTCGGATCCCCAATCAAAGCCGTAAAATCTCCAATTAAGAAAATCACTTTATGCCCCAATTTTTGAAATTCTCCTAATTTTTTAATCGAAATCGCATTCCCAATATGCAAAGACGGTGCAGTGGGATCATAACCACAATAAAGTTTAATTTGCTCTCCTGACATCAAAAGTTTTTTAAACTTCTCCTTCTCATCCAAAACTTGTTCCACCCCCCTAGTTAAAACTCTCTCCACCTTTTTTTCATCAGTTATAATTTTCATAAATATTTTTATTCTCCGCTCCTCCCCCTTTCACAAAGGGAGACCGAGGGGTTTTTATTATTTTAGATTATTTAAAGCCTTTTTGATAACTTCATTATTATTAATCGAATTATAAAATTTTAAATCTTTTGTTTTTTCTAATTCAACCCATTCAGCTAAATTTTTATAATCCTTTTCTTCTTTGCTAAAATTATTAGATGAGATTTCGCCCCCGATTCTTTTAACTAAAAAATAAAAAACTGGTGCATTCCAATATTCTTCTTTGTGTTTTTCAGAATGAGCTGGATTAAAAAAGAATGTTCCACAATAAACTATTTTCCCCACCTCAATTTTCAATACAATCCTCTGGATCATAGCCAAGTTCATCACAAAATTTTATAGTCGAAAAAATAAGATTACCTAACGCTTTTTTCAATTTATTATCATTATGAAGCGCTTGATCTTTTAAAGAATTTCTTTCCCATCGGCAAACATCACCAAAAACTTTTCCCAATCTTACTACAATTTGAGCTAACGGTAATTTTTCTTCTTTACTCCAAATTTCCTTAGCCCTCAAGGACAAATCTTTTATTTTCATTTTATTAACTTTTACTATTATAATTTAAAATTTAATTTATTTATCAGTCTCTTTGTCTCTTTTGCTGTTACCATTTCCGTCTCCAGTAAAAAGATAAACTCCAGTCAGAATCACCTCCTACTGTCATTCCCGTCTTCGTCTCCGCATGGATAAACTCCAACAAGAATTACTCCTCCGATTGTCATTCCCGTCTTCGTCTCCGCATGGATAAACTCCAACAAGAATTACTCCTCCGATTGTCATTCCCGCGGAGGCGGAAATCCAGCCTTTCTAATTTTACAAATTTTAAAACCTTATAAACTCTCGCTTACATTTTTTCTAAGGTTTCAATCCCCAATAGACCCAATCCATTTTTCAAAATTTGCCCAGTTGCTCTCGCCAATACCAATCTCGATTTTTTTTGAACCTCATTCTCCGCTTTTTGAATCGGACAATTTTCATAAAAACTATTGAATCTCTGAGCTAATTCATAGAGATAGTTGCAAACAATATGAGGAGCAATCTCAGTTCCAGCTCGTAAAACCGTATCAGAATACATCGCCAAACTACTAGCTAACTGCTTTTCTTCTGCTTCTTCAAATTTCAGATCATTCAAATTTGTTAAATCAACTTCACCTACTTTTTTTACTATCGAGTTGATTCGCACATAAGAATACAAAATAAACGGCCCTGAAAATCCATTCAACTTAATAAATTCCTCTGGATCATAGTTAATGTCCTTATGAAATTCGTGAGACAAAATTAAAAATTTTAATCCTGCCATGGCTACTTTTTCAATAATTTCTTGCTTTTGCTCCAAAGAATAATCCTTATCAAGCGCAATTTTTTCTTCCGCTAAGTTCATTGTTTCTGAAATAATATCCACACATTTGATTGTCTTGCCCATCCTGGAACTAGTTTTTTTATTATTCATCAGAAGCCAACCAAATGGCACATGCTTATATTTACCTTTAAATTTTTTATCAATCTTTTCTAAAACCTTAATTACCGCTTTAAAATAATCAATCTGTTCGACTGAAGTCGTCACAATCGCTAAATCCAAATCATATTCTTCAAATTTTTTAACCGCCAATGCCAAATCCTTGGCTGAATAAGTTGGATTACCCTCCTTAGTTAAAAATACCCAGGTATTCAAACCATCTTTTTCTCCGTCATAAATAACCGCGCCCTGACTTTCTTCAAAAATTTTACCCTGATGTTGTTTGACTATTCTAATTGCCTCCTGATAAACTTCGCTTTCTGGATATTGTCGATCGTAGCTAACTCCTAGTTGTTCAAAAACGGTATTTTGATGCTCAATACTCCAATTCCTAATTTTTTGATACCACTTAAAATTTTCATTTTGAGCTTTAGCATAAATATCTTTATTAACTTTTCGAATTTCCGCTTCCGCTTCAGAATCATCCTTGAAAGCGTTCGCGCCTTCCACATAAGCTTCATTCACAAATTCCATTTTTTTAGCATTGTCCCATCCCTCAAAATCACTCGGCAAATCTTTTCTCATCATCGCCCAAGTTGACTTGGCTACTTGCATCCCCACGTCTCCAAAAAAATTAGCTCTAATAACCTCATAACCTAACGCTTCAAAAAGTTTAACCACCGACAAACCAGACACCGCGCTTTTCAAATGACCGACTGTAATGGCCTTATGAGTATTAGGCTGACCAAACTCCACCATTACGTTTTTCCCTTGCCCTAATTGAGAAAAACCATATTCATCACCTTGCTTAACTATGTCTAATAAAATTTTCTTATAAACCGCTTGAGTAAAATAGAAATTAATAAATCCTGGTTTAACCACTTCAATTTTTTCAATCCAAGTTTGCGCTTCCGAATTTTTTTCCAATTCTTCCTTAATTTTTTCTCCAATTTCTACTGGATTTTTTTTAGCGACTCGAGCCAATTTCATCGCCACATTAGTTGAATAATCCCCAAATTTTTCTGGAGCTTTATTTATCTCAATATCAGCTTCTTTTAAAACACTGTCTTTCCAGAGATTAGCAATGACATCCAGAATTATTTTTCTAATTTGCTCTTTCATAATTTATTTTACTATTATCTATTCCTAGTATACTGATTAAAGAGCAAAAAATCAAGACGAAAGCTTTGCTACGTAGCATGTTACGTAGCAATCAAACTCTTGACTAAACCTAAAAAACCACTAGAATATATAACATTAAGAGGATTTTGCGCCTTCTTAATTAAATAATATTCCCGGGTGGCGCAGCGGTAGCGCAATTGACTGTTAATCAATGGGTCGTCGGTTCGAATCCGACCCCGGGAGCA
>CAZXUS010000002.1:0-59648 GCA_964643985.1 uncultured Bdellovibrionales bacterium
GTCCCCGCATTGTAAAAAATCCCTTATTTAAGGGATTTTTTGGTGGTTAAAAATTTGAACGATCGAACGAGCTTGAATTTTTTGAATTCATAGATTTAACTAGAATAAGTCAGTGTCTTTAATACTAAGATATTTTTTTATACTAAGGAATAGCAATGTACCTGATAAAAAAAGAGGAATAAATATAATTGTAAAAATAATTGATAGGAAATAATATTGAAGGGAGAAGTTGAAAATTGAACTTAAGATTAATGGAAAAACAATCAGAACTATTAAAATATACAAAACGGGTAACGCGAATTTTAGGGTGCTTTTTGTGGGAACATATTTTTTTAAAAACCAAGAAAGAAAATAAAAACTGACTGCCAGAATTAAATAGTCAATAATCATTAGTGCCCCAGTCCAATACATCCAAGTTAAATTGCCGCCGTCTTCCTTGGATAACATCACTCCAAAGTTAATGTAAACAGCATAAAAAAATAAAAAAAAGACAAAAGCCAAGAAGCTTAGAATAATAAGAATAAAAATTTCCTTTTTTTAATTTCCTTTTTTAATTTTCTTGTTCATTTGTTGCTTGTAAGTGGTGTTTATTCAAATTAAAAATATCATAAAACAATACTTTGAGTCAATAATATAAGAGTTATTTGTTGAAATTGGTTTTGTGGTATAAAATTATAAGCGTTGGTTGAATTCAACCAGCGCTTATTACTTTTAAAAAAATAATTATGCAAAAATTAATAGTTAAGCCTCATCATTTTTTAGATATTATTAAACTCCATGGATCAGGTTTGGATTCTTTTGTTCCAGCACCAGATTTTGGACATGACTTTTATCGAGTAGGGAACGTTATTCTTGAAAATCCTGAAGTAATTATTCAATTAACAATTATTGGGGATGATATTTGTATCCCTTGTAAATATTTTGATGGAGAAAAATGTATTGGTGATTCTAATAATAATCCTCAGTACCAGAAGAAGGAAGACTGGAATCGTTTAATTGATTCTCGTTTATTCGAAAAATTAAATTTAAAAGACGGTGATGAGATAAAAGCTTTAGATTTAGTAATTTTAGCTAAAGAAAAAATTAAAGAAAAAGATATTTTAGAAGTTTGGAAGGAAAAAATAATTCCGCAAAGAGCAACTTTTTTGATAAAAGGAATTAATAAATATCTAGAAAATAATAGAAAATAATTTTTTTAAATAATTTTTTGTATCATTGTTAATAAATTTAAGTTTTATTTTAGTATAAGTTATTAGCTCAATTATTTATTTTCAACTATTATAAATAGATAATAACGTTTTAATATTGTTCTATACTTTTTGCAGAATACCTTTAAGTGGCTTGTATGAGTCATTTTTTTGGTGGGGAAGTTTATAAATTTAGGTTTGTTTTATTTAAATCTATTGATAATTTTTAGTTCTTAGGTTATTGTTATTGGGTAAATTTTATTTTAAAAAAATGAAAAAATTTTTAATTTCCATTTTAGTTATTTTCATAATTATTCTAATAGCCGGAATGACTTATTGGTATAAAAATCAACCAATTATTCAAGATCTTGGAAATGGTTGGAAATCATATTTTCATCCTCAGATTGGTTTTACAGTGAAAATTCCGAGTGATGCGGAAGGTGTATTTAAATTGCAAGGAGATAAAAATGAACATTCAGTTGTATATTTTTCTAAGGGATTAATTAACACCATAAGTTCTTCGGAGCATTCAGATTATGAAAAAAATTCTGAAAATTATTATAATCAGATCTATTTAGATCGTAATGAAAGGAGTGTTGTTGAAAGTGAAGAAGAAGCAGAATGGAAAACAACTAAACAAAGCCGGATAAGTCGCTACAAGATAAATCGAAAAAGAAATTTTCTGAAAAAATTTATAATTGATGATAAAGAAATATTGATTAGTTTTGAAGAATATGAAATTGGAAATACTGAGGAAGATGTTTTATTAAATTTTAAAACTAATTCTATTTTAATAGCTGACAAAACAAGAAATCATGGGATATATTTAGACGGAGGAAATTTCATTCGTCAAAAAATTGATTATGAAAATTCTTTTCACCACCAAATTACCGTTACTCCAGACCACCTTCACTACACCCAAGAAGAAATAGAAAGATTCATTGAGCAAGATGTGGAAAAAATTAAAGAGCTAATAATTTCGATAGACAATTTCTAATTGTATTCTCTAAAACTTTCTTTTTAATAAAAGAAAGTTAAAAGAATCTTGAGCTGTTTTTATTTAAATCTATTGATAATCACTAGTTTTTAAGCTAATATCAAAAGGTAAAAATTTTATTTAAAACTATGAAAAAATTTCTCATTAGCATATCGGTGATAATTATATTAATAGCAACAGCCATAACAATTTATTGGTATAAAAACCAATCAACTATTGTTGATCTTGGTGACGGTTGGAACTCTTATTCTCATCCTCAAATTGGTTTTACGGTTAAGATTCCGAATGGTGCGGAGACGAGCTTTGAGTTGCAGGGAGACAAAAATGATCATTCAGTAGTGCATTTTTCTGAGGGGTTAGTTTATTCCATACGTGCTTCAGAACATTCAGATTATGGTGAAAATGTTGAAGACTATAATCAAATTTACTTAGATCGTAGAAATTATACAGGAGAAGAAGAAAATAAATGGATTGTACGTGAACAAAGTAGTGTGAGTAGGTACAAGATAAATCGCAAAAGAAAATTTATTAGAAAATTTATGGTTGTTGGCAAAGAAGTGTTAGTAGGCTTTGAGGAAAATGAACTTGGGAATATAGAAGAAAATGTTTTACTAAAGTTTAAAATTACTGGTGTTTCGATAGCTGGTAAAAATAAAAATCATAGTTTATCTTTTGGCTTAAGAAATATTTTCATTCACCAAATTATGGTCACCCCAGACCACCCTCACTACACCCAAGAAGAAATAGAAAAATTTATAAAACAAGACGTAGAAAAAATTAAAGAGCTGATAAGCTCAATAGATAACTTTTAATTGTATTTTCTGAAATCTTCTTTTGATAAAAGAGGATAAATTGAAAATATAATGGTATATTTTCGTGCTCATATAATGAGTATTAGTTTTTTGACAATTTAGAAAAGGAGCGTAAAAATGAAAAAGATTCTTGTAATTTTGATTAGTATTTTTTGTTTTTCATCAATTGTAAATTCTAAAACAATTATTATCGGTTCACATGGAGGACCTTCTGTTTATCTTGGAGGATCGGATTATTCTTACTGTCCTACGGTGATGCATTGGGATCATGGTCAAGTAGAATTGAGAAATGCAGAAGACGTTGCAAGAGTTCCCGATAATAATGGCTATATACTTGCCAATGGCAAAGAATGGAATGGTCACGGCATAGACGCTTCAATCGTTTATTATCAAAATCAAAGACTTGGAGAAAGAGTTTATTCAGTGATTTTTGATCAAGCGAGTACTATAACAGTCGCTCACAAATACATTGAGCTTGTTTACGACAAAGGAGATAAAATCTTTTTGGTCGGTTATAGCGCCGGCGGAGATTTTATGATGACTCTTGCTGATTGGATGAATTCAAATGATTATCCAATCCATTTATTGGGTTTGATAGATCCTTTTGTCCTGTCTAGTGATATCACTATTCCTTCTAATGTAAAAAAAGTTGCTCTATATCATTAAGAAAGCGATGATCCAGGGTGGAAAGGATTTATTCAAGGATTTAATTCTTTTATTCTTCAAGGTTCAGAAACCCGCTATTTCTCTGGACATCCTGTTTTAATCGAAGGAGTTAATCATTCTGAGATAGATAATAGTGTAAGGGTTTGGCAAGATCTTGGTGAAAAAATGCTGGCTGAAGCAGATGATTATGAACCAGAAGAGGGTCTTGTGGAATCAAAAAAACCCCCTGAACCTAAAATCGCTGGTTATTATTATGAAGAAGGAACTGGAGTAATTTCGGTTAGTGATCAAAACAATCTCGATACTATTTTCAATGGTTCTGGTGTTGGCATTGAAGAAATCAACAACTTTACTCCCGACCTCCATTTCACCTCAGTTAAAGGAGGCTTCGCCTCAGAAGATGAAGATAAGATGAATAATTCTATTACCGAAAATCTTTATCCTGGGCAATGTATTAAAGTCAGTTTTGTCGCCAGATATATCAACGAATCTGACCAAACAGCCGAGGAAGTTGATTTTGATTGGCGATCTGATCAAGAAAACAATCGTTTTGATGAAGACGATGACAAACTTTGTGATGAAAACAAAGAAGATGTCAAAGCTCACACCAAAAACAAAAAAACTTTTAAAAACGCTTCTTTGTGTGTTTCAGAAGACGGCACAAAGATAACCCTCACTGGACCAGATGGAAACATCAGTTCAGATTTTAAATACAATCAAGATAAAGGATCCTACATTGCTAAACTTTATGTTTTTGGTGATGTTGAAGAGAAGGGAAGATCTAATGGTGATCAAGATATCTCTTCAGAAAACGGAGATGAATCTACTGAAATTGAAATTACCTTGATTTCTTTTAAACCTAATTTTACTATTAGCACCAAAGAAATAATCGGACCAGCTACTGTCAATTTCACTGATACAACAGAAGGATTTGTCAGTGCTTGGAACTGGAACTTTGGTGACGGAACTACTTCCACTGAAATCAACCCTAGTCACTACTATACCAAATTTGGAACTCATAAAGTGACGATGACGGTTGGTAACGGAGAATTTACAGCTGATACTTCTCAAGCTGTAACTATTAAAAAACCACCAGCTCCTTCTATCACCATCACCGAACCCAGAAGAGGCAAAAAGTGGAAATCCAACAAAGAATATAGAATTAAATGGAACTATAAAAATCTTCCTAAGAACGAACCCATTAAGATTGAATACTCCTGTAATGGCGGAAAAAGATGGAGGACTATTTACCGAGGTTATACCAACAATGACGGTTCTAAGAAATGGAAAATGAAAAAATCTAAGACTAAAGATTCGAAGAATTGCTACATTAGAATTCTGAGAAGATCTGACGGTTCAGTTTTAGGAATTTCTCCAAAGTTTAGAATCGATCATAAGAGGAAAACGCCGAAGTGGTAGAAGTTAAAATAAAATTTTTAAATAAAAGAAAAAGGCAGTTGCTAAATTGGAACTGTCTTTTTTGCTTTGAAAATATTTTTCAAAACAATTAAATCTTTTTTATATTTCAACTATTGAAATCAAATTCTTAGAAAAAGTTCAAATTTGTTTATAGCAGGCGTTGTTTGGTCTGTTCTATAATCGAATTTAAAAGAGATACCATATTCTTTTTGAGTTTATTATGATTATTGGAGAGGACAGTTTATGTTTACAATGTAGTGTTGAGTGAATTTATTTTTTCTTTCACTAATTAGTGTTGATTTTTTGATAAAAGTCTTTTAATTCCAAGCTTTTAGTGATATTATTGAAAGGCAAAATTAATCATTGTTTATGAGTAATTCAAAAAATAATACTGAAGATATTTATTTTTTAGTTCCGGGCTTCTTGGGAAATTTTTCTGAAGGACTTTTTAGCGATTTATATAATTTTTTGATTTCCGAAAAAGAAAATGTTGAGAAATGTATTTTTCGAGGTCATGAAGAGTCAGAAATACAACTTGATTCAATCGATAAAATGACGAAGTTTGTTTTTTATCGGTTCTTGGATATAAGAAGGGCTAATCCGAATAAAAATATTATTATTATAGCTCATTCACAAGGAACTGCTATTGTAGCTAAATTAGTTGGTTTTTTGGACATTAATACAATCATTATTCTTTTATCTCCTGTTGTATATATAAGTGAAATGTTGAATCATCGTATTTCTAAAAATAATTTAGAGAAAATTGATGCTGGAAAATCAGTAAAATGTGAACTTGCTCAAAATAAATATGGAATTATAAATAAAAAATGGGTAGATTCATATCGTAATTTTCATATTAACGAAAAAGATCTTTGCAATTTAAAACAAAGGTTTTTAATCATAAGACCTACTAATGATTATATTCCGAAAAAGAATTTCGAGGTATTAAAAAATAATATTTCGAATGTCACTTGTTTTGAAATCGAAGGAGATCATATTTTTAAAAATCCAAAAAACTCTTCGGAGAAGCTCATTGAAAAAATAACTATGTGGATTAACAAAAAATAATTACTTGGAGGAAAAAATGAATAGAGAAAGGTATATTCAACACTCCCTAGATTATTTTAAGGGAAAAATTACAATAAAAAAATTGATGGAGATGTTAAATGCAGAAATTAGTTTTTCAGTTTCAGGAAAGAAATTGTTGCCAAGTGAAAGATTTCTGATTATAGCTAATCATTCATTGCAAACGCCTGAATTGTATATACCAGCAAAAAAAATCGAGAATCTAAAAGGAGGCAATAAATATAACTATGAAACTTTTCATTTTCCAATTTTAACGCAAATTTTATTTCAAAAGTTAATCGGAAATAAATTTACTGCAATAGTAGAAGACATTGGCTGGATTGATGTGTCAAAAGAACTGGGTCATGTGATTGTAAAAAAAGAAGGAGACGATAAATTAAAAGATATAGTTTCGAAGTTAACCAAATCCAATAAATCGATTGTGGTTTTTCCAGAGGGAGGTTCAAGAAGATTGGCTCAATTTCATTCTGGTTTTTTGCATATTGCACAACAATTGAATATAAAATATTTAGTTGTAGCGGCAACTTCTCCAAGACCTTCTTTAAAAGGACATAATTTTTTAAAAGTAATTAAAATTTTTAATTTGGACGATATTCAAAATAATTTTAAAGAATTTGTTGAAGAGCAAAGGATGTGAATTATTTCTGCTCTCGAAAATGCTAAAATGAAAGATTTCTTATAGTATTTTTTCGAATAAAGCTCTTAGTGAATCTTTGCTAAGGGCTTTTAAACTACGATAAAGTTTTAAAGTTGTTTCATACTTTTTGCAGATCAAAGATACTCTAAAAGGGATTTTTGTTATGGTTTGTGGGGATCTAAGGATGAGCTTAAAACTTTCGGTTGGAGGTTTGTTGAAAAATATTTTATTAAAGCGATTAAACAATTTTTATACATCAGTTATTAAGACTAAATTTGTTCTATTTTCCATAAAATAAGTTCGAACGTCGTTCAGTTTGTCCCGCATCGTAAAAATCCCTTTATTTAAGGGATTTTTTGGTGGTTAAAAATTTGGATGACCGAACGGGTTCGAATTTTCATGGTAGTATTTGTGCGGAAGAGGGAGTTTTTGAAATATAGCGATATCTTTTTGTTTTTGAATTTGTAAAATTATTATACATAAACTATAATAAATATATAGTCATCAAAAATAAAATATAAACATGTTGATTTTATTAACATCACAGAGGGAATATCTGGTAAATATAGATGATACCAAGGCGTATTTAAGTTGAGAGGGAAACCTTTTTTTTTGTTTTTTAAAATTGTAAACAATATTATAAAAAAATAATAAACTTTTATGAATAGTGAAGAAAATTCAAAAGAAAAAATAAGTTGGTTATCTGTTGTTAGTTTCGGGATGGGTGTACTTTCAATTTTTTTGGTAGTAGTAATTCTGTTTTTAGCCATGAATCACAGCGTAGAAGCATTTTTTAATGATAATGAGACAGAAAACGTGAATGATTTTTCTGTGGGAACAGATACAAAAGAAACGGTATGTTCGCCAGAAGACAATCTATTTTTGTATTTTCCTTTTGATGGAAATGTTTTGGATGCCAGTGGCAACAACCGGGATGCAGCAACGGAAAACACTGCTATAGTACAAGATCGTTTTGGGAACTCTGAGGGAGCATATGACATTAGTGAAACGAATAATATAATTTTTGAGTCATATGATTTAGCAAATCTCGGGAAAGAAGTGACAATTTCTTTTTGGATGAAAACTATACAGGACGGACCTGTTGGGAACTCGATTGCGAAGATTACATCACCGTGGATACCGGACTATGGTCATCAAGTATACCATCTTAGATGGGATGGGGGGAGCTCAGGAGATATTGGAAAATTTTCTTTCAGTTTGCATGAAGGATATGGAGGACTTGTTTCTTATTCTTCCAAAAATATTGCGGATGGTAATTGGCATAAAATAACTGGAGTTCGAAATAAGGATATTAGTTTTTCAATATATATTGATGGACAAAAAAGGGGTTTAATGCAAGTTCCTTCTTGGAGGTCTTTGGGGGATTTTTTTTATCTGAATAAACTTATTATTGGCGGCCATCCGGCGGAGATTGACGATTTTAGAATTTACACAAAACAATTAAGTAATGAAGAAATTTATAATCAGTTTCTTAGCGATCAAGAAGCCTCTCCGTTGTTGTGTGTTGAAGAGGAAATTCAAGAGAATAACGGCAATTTGGCACCACCATTTTATGTGAAGGTTCTATATCCTGGTGGCGTATCCTTGAATGACCTAAGTGAAGATGAAAATATTTCTAATATGACACCAGCATTTGTGCTAAGTATTGTAGCCCAGAGAGAAAAAGAGGATATAAAGAAATTTCAAGAAGAATACTTGTGTGTTTATTGGGAAAAATTTTCACAAGACAGTGATTTAAGAGAAGAAATATGTACAGAACACAATGTAGACGAGGGATATGGAGAATTCGGACGACTTACTCAATCAGCAATACTAGATTATTCTAATAGTGTTTTTTATGCGGGGGGTGCAATCTTGAGGGTTATTGAGGATGAAAAAGGCGATTGGAAAAAACAAAAAGATGGAGTGAATTGGTATCATATTCAAGATGTGATGGCAGAAGATTCCAAAGGATGGGTAAATGTAGCGTCTGTAATTGAAAATTTTAATCAACAAGTGCAAGATGAATGGGAAAAACAACATATAAAATTCATATCTCCGATTATGTCAACAATGCCAGAAACAGCAAAAGTGAGTTCAATATTTGATCATACAGGAGATTATTTGTGTGGATTTGGGTTTAATAATTTTATTTGTGATAAAAAAATTACCTCATTTTTAGAAGGTGAAGTAGGTGAAAAAATATATGGTAGCGATTCTAGCGAAGGGGCTCCAGCATACGCAAAAGAGACTGGATTGTTTTTTGAAGGATCTAGGTATATAAATTATATCGGAGCTAATATTAGCGGTTGTGTTGATAATGAGGATAATTCAATTACCTGTCTAAATAAAAAATCATATTTAAACTATGATGGACATCCAGGAATCGATTATAGTTATGGTGAGGGTACTAAGATTGTTGCTCCTGCTGATGGCGTATTATGTCTTGCCACAGAAAATACCGACAAAGAAAAAGGATTGTGGAGAAATCCAGGAAAATGTAAATATGGAGACGACGATGTTAATACTGGAGATAGTAACGGATACGAAAAACATAAAACTTTTTACATCATTCATGGTGATTCAGGTCTTACAACGTGGTATTTACACTCATCGGAAATAATAAATAGTAATTTAGCTTTTGGGATAAATGGGGATGGATACATGAATGTAAAACAAGGACAAACTGTGGCTAAGATTGGAAAAACATGTGCTGGTTGTTTAGTTCCATATCACTTACATTTTGATGTGAGAAGTGATGATGGTGCAAATTATGCTAATCTAATAGATCCATATGGAAATTTTTTTGGAAGTGTTGAAGAGCAATATGAAAGTTTGTGGAAAAAATTACCTTTTATCAATACGACTAATATATTTCTTGGCAGTCCAGGTGAATTACGAGTTTATGATTTTGAAGGTAATATGACCGGATTGAAGAATGGGGAGGTAATTGAAGAGATTCCTTTTTCTGAATATGGTGATGAAAAGGTTTTGATTCAGGGAGCTGATATTGCAAGAATAGAAGTTGTTGGTTTGGATGAGGATGTTTATCAATTGGATATTGTTCGAATAAATAATAAGAAAAGATTCAATTTTTCTGCTAATGATATTATGACATCTCAAGGGGAAATTCATAGTTTTGTTGTGGATTGGGATGGATTAGATGGTGAAGATGGTGCTGTGGAAATCGGTATTGATAAAGATGGTGATGGTGTAGCCGAGCAAATGATTGAAATTGGCTCAGAATTCTCTGATACAACTGCACCACAAACTCAGATTTTACTTTCTGAGGCAGTTGAAAGTAATAGTTGGCACAACTTAGATGCTCAAATAATTCTCACAGCTGAAGATAACGAAGGTGGGGTAGGTGTTCAAAAAACAGAATATTCTCTTGATGGTGGGGTGGACTGGATGCAGTACGCAGAGCCATTTGTTATTTCGGAAGAGGGAATTCACGAAGTCCAGTATCGCTCAACTGATTGGTTCGGTAGTGAGGAGGAAATTAAAACTGTTGAAATTAAGATTGACAAAACTGCACCAGAAATGGAAATTGTGCCAAAGGAGGATGAGGTCGGATTCGATATTCTCGGAATTGACAATTTGAGTGAAACAATAGTCGCTCAGGATGGTGATAAGAAATATATTATCGCTGATGAGGCAGGCAATGCATTGATAGTAGAATTTGAAAAAATACAAAAATACTACAATCTTGCAATACTGAAAATAAAGAGTTTACAATATAACGAAGGAGAAGTGTGGAATACTTCAAAAAATAAGATTCGTTATATTTGGAAAGAAGATGCTCTAAAAAGGAAATGGTTTGGCTGGTTGAAAACACATGGAAATGATAAAGAGAAAACTTTGTCACTCTTACATCAAAGAATCGAACTGTTTAAACATTTTAGAATAGATGCTTCATATAACAAGAAAAAAGATGAAACAAAGGTATTTATTCATGAAAAAGGAAAACCGCAAAGAGAAGTGTTTGATGGATTGCAACTTCTAGAATTTAAAACAAATAATGGTCAATTGGAATATAATTACTAAAATGATTTAGTAAGGGTATTTTCAGGATTTACTTCTAATTTTATTAATTCTAGTATTATTTCTTCTGGGTAAGTTTAAATAGCATTTGGCTTTGTCAATTAGCTATGTCAATTTTTGTAATTTCGTTCTTAATGATTCAGATTGGATATATCAGAAAAATTAAAAGAGATGATTTTATGGCGGTTCGGTTTGATTTCATTGGAGAAACTATCAAATCAAGCAAGCTTATTATCAGACAAATTATTGCAATTTATAAATAAGATTATTTTAATATAGCAGAATAAAATATTTTATAAAAAAAGTTTGAACATTGTGCTATTCTGTATAATAAACAAGGCGGTACCTCTTCGAGATAACGCCTTATTTTTTTTGCTAATTTTTAATTAGCGGTGTTTTTTTAAGCCAGTTGTTTTTCGAAAAAAATTTCTTTGTTTTTTGAAATTTTTTCAAAAGCGGTGTTCCATGAGAGCAACAATCCCAGAAGGTTAACTCTGTAGACTTTTGGTTCAAAACCTTTTCGATAAAAATCTTTTTCGTCCTCGGGAATTTTATTCCATCGGAGAGTGGTTTTGACTATTTGGAAAGAATTTTCTTCGAAAAGATTGCTATTTTCAAAAAAATCAACAACTTTTTCGTGAGTATGGGCAAAAAATTGCATGCCCTTTAGTGTTTCTACGTTTTTGACTATTTGAGCAATTGTCTTTCTGGCACCTTTGATTAATAAAATTGTTATTACTGAGGTGATTTTTTCTATTTTTTCTAACGATTTTGAATTTAAAAAATAATGATTGAAAGCAACCCTTCCGATTTCTATGGATGGAACTGCACACTCTATCATATTTTTTGTTTCCAATGGTAAAAATTCTAAAGCATGATTTTTAGTGAAAATTCCTATACAAGCCACTATTGTTTGAGTTTCTCTGTTAATAATCGCGCAGTATTTCTGAGGACATTTTTCAAAAAAACCATTTTTCGCCAAAATTTTTGTTTTTTTATACCATTCAGTGCAAAAAGCGTTGATCTCCTTGAATTGAAAGTCATTTGGATTAACAATTACCGTTTTGAATCTTTTTGACATAAATCTTCCTCCCCTTTGATTTTCATTTTTTTAAAAACACTCTTTTAATAATAGCGATATTAAATAAAAAAACAAGCTTTTTAATAAGGAATTTTCAAAATAATAATGTCTGATTATTTTTTTATATCGAATTTATTTATTTTTTGTGTTAAATTGAAGTTGAGTTAAAAAAATAAAAGTAAAGATTGAAAGTCGAAAAGATAAACTATATAGAAGCAAAATTTAAAAATAAACTAAGAGAAAGGATTGAAAGGACCTTGTTTTGGTTGTTAGCAGTTTTTTTGGTAGTTTCATTTTTTGCCCGTAATAATTTTAAAACTGTTAAGCATCCCAATCCAGATCTTTTTAATGAACCGGAAAGATCAAGTCTTTTAAATAATACTCCTATAGAATTTTCGAAAGATAGTTTTAATTTTGTTTTAACTCCATTGTATGAATATGAAATGGCGGCTTTGGTGGTTAATAGACTTGATTATACTTGGTTCAGTTTAACTCGAGCTGAAAGCGCTATGCCGATGGATCTTTGTGTGACGTGGGGCGAAAATATTAAGAATGGATTATATCGTGATTCCTCGGTTCATTTTCGTCAAGATCATAGATTTTGTTTTGGAAGCTGGGGGCGAGAATCGGATTTTAGTTGGGCGGAAGTTTCCAATAATCATCTGGTAATAGAAAATGAAGCAATTAGAAAAAAAGCGCTTTCAATTGTTGAGGGTGATCAAATAAGAATAAAAGGGAAATTGGTAAATGTAGCAGTCGAAAATACTGATGGTAAATTAGGAAAATATGAAGCTCAGATTGGCAATTGGAATAGCAGTATAAAATTAGGAGATAATGG
Source organism: uncultured Bdellovibrionales bacterium (assembly GCA_964643985.1). Lineage (GTDB taxonomy): Bacteria > Patescibacteriota > Minisyncoccia > Moranbacterales > DUUL01 > UBA2773. The sequence goes on from CAZXUS010000002.1 coordinate 12,768, forward strand.
AGCTGGCGCTTGTGAGGTTGTTTTTGTAGAGGATTTGGAAATTATAAAAAAAGGGAATCCGATCTTTTTTTATGGTTTTAAAATTAGCCTGTTTTTGTTGATAATTTTTGTTAGTTGGAAAATAATTTTGTTTTTTTGGGAAATATTAAGAAATAAATAAAATTTTAAATTTTACTTAAGATTGTGTTGTATTAAATTAAAGACGGTGTAAGTTTATGTAGTAATTTAAATTTAAAAAATAATAAAAATGAAAAAAGTAGATTTATTGGTGATCGGAGGAGGACCTGCTGGTTTGATTGCGGCCGTGACGGCTAAGAAAAATAATCCAGAAAAGAAAGTTTTACTGGTTCGGAAGGAGAAACAAAGTATAATTCCTTGCGGGATACCTTATGTCTTTAATCGGCTAAAAAATGTTGAGCAAGATATTCTGCCCGATAAAAGTTTGGTTGAAAACGAAATTGAAATTTTAGTTGAAAAGATTGAAAAGATTGATTTTGAGGGAAAAATAGCAAAAATAGAAAATAAAGAAGAAATTATTTTTGAAAAATTAATCTTAGCTATTGGTTCCAAACCAGTTATTCCTTCGATTGAGGGTATAAAACAAGAGGGAATTTGGTTCGTGAATAAAAATCTGGAGTATCTTAAAAAGATGAAAGAATTTGCTCAAAAATCAAAAAGAGTAGTAATTGTTGGAGGCGGGTATATTGGAGTGGAGTTTGCGGAAGAATTTAGTAGTTTTAAGGACAAGGAGATTATTTTAGTTGAAAGATTAGGGAACTGTTTGGGAACTACGATGGATAAAAGTTTTTCAAATAATTTGGAAGAAAGTTTGAAAAAAGTTGGAGTTGAAATAAAATTAAATACTGAAATTATAAAGATAGAAAAGAAGGGAGAATTGTTTGAACTAATATTGAAGGAAGAAGACGGTATCTCAACTGGTATGGTAATTATTGCGGTTGGGGCAAGACCAAATATTAAATTAGTGGAGGATTCTTCGATCGAAATTGCCGAAAATGGCTCAATAAAAGTTGATAATTTTATGCAAACTAATCTCAAGGATATTTATGCGATTGGCGATTGTGCCGAAAAAAAATGTTTGATAAGTAAAGCTTCTATTCCAGCTTTATTGGCTTCAACGGCTTGTTATGAAGCTAGAATCGCTGGAAATAATGTTTTTAAAGAAACTAATTTAATTGAAAATATTGGAACCCTAGCTTCTTTTTCCACTATGGTTAATGACATTGCTTATGCCGTTACGGGTCTGACTGAAAACGCAATTTTAAATTATGGACTTGAAAAAGAGGAATTTGATTCCACTGATTCTGATATCAGTGTGGGTGAGTTTGAATCGGCTTGTCATCATCCGGCGGCCTTGCCAGAAACGAGTCCGATTAAAGTTAAATTATTGTTTCGAAAGTCAGATAAATTATTGGTCGGAGCCCAACTGATGGGGCCGGAAGAAGTTGGCGAGATGATAAATGTTTTGGCGCTGGGTATTCAAAAAAAAGTGACCGCTTTTGATTTGGCTAGAATGCAAGTGGCGACTCATCCATTATTAACTCCAGCTCCAACTGTTTATCCGTTGATTATAGCGGCCCAAAAAGCTTTGAAGAATTAATTAAATAAAATAAAAATATGAGTGAAAAATTTCCGGGGGGGGATTTGAGAAGGAAAAAGATTCTTTTCCGAGTTCGGAAAATTTGAAAGCTTTTTTCAGAGAATTGATTGGAGGACAAAAATTTGAAATTGGTCGAGAATTGGATGATGAAAAAGGGCCTTATCTTCGTGAAGTTATTGTTTCAAGAGCAGACGAAAAAATTGAATATGAATATATGCGAGAAGGAAGGCATTCAGACAAAATGCAAAGTTTGACATCCAACATTAGTGCCACTTTTTATGATTTGGATGGTATACCAATTGGAGGAGAAATTATCGCTAGATATGAAAAGGGAAAGTGGATTATTCTTGTTTGAATAAAAATAAAAAAAGGTAAAGAAAGATGCGAAAAGAGCGGTTATATTTTTTATAATGAATGTAATTTTTTTAAAAAATGATGGAAAATTTTAGTGGAATAAATTCATTGGCAAATCAAAATCCAAGGCCAAATAGGAGAAAAAGCGAAGAAGGCATTGAAAGTGAGGGTCGTAGGAAGTTTATGAAATGCTCAGCTTTTTTGGCTGGAACATTTTTGAGCGGTAAAAAACTTTTAGAGTTAAGTCAGGATTTTTTTGCTGAAGGTGAAAATTTTGAAAAAGGAATTGAATCGAATCAAGATTCAAAAAATCAAAATGATTCTTTGGATAAAGAACAGTTAAAAATAAAAGAGGATAATATACAGGTTGTTAGGAATACGGTGGAAGAACAATTATTAACAGGAGATAAAGTCGAATTAGACGTTGCCACTAAAAAAGCAATTTATGAAAAATGGTTAAAAAGTTATTCAGAGAAACCAGGGAATTGTCCGAAGGAAGATGAATGGAGTGGAGAGAATCATTTAGGATTATTAGAAACTTTAGAAAAAATGAAACCTTGGATTGCTGATATGAAAAAGGAATTTGTGAAAATTGGGCTTGCTGGTGATTTTGCTTATTTAGCAATTCCAGAATCACATTTTAAAATATATGATGTTTCTGGCGCTTATGCTAAGGGTCCTTTTCAATTCACAAAGGGAACTGCTAAAAATTATGGCTTATTGATTGAAGACGGAATTGATGAAAGACTTGATCCAATTATGAGCGCTCGAGCTTGTGCTGAGCATCTAAGGTATAGTTATAAAGAATTTAATAATGATTGGAGGTTGGCTTTGGCAGATTACAATGGTGGCTATACCAACAAGTACGCAAAATTTCGTTCTAAAAAAGAAGATCGAAATTATGAAGACTATTTGACTTGGCGAGAAGGTCGCATTAATGAATTTATGAAAAAAGATTTTTTTGAATATAAAGTTGAGAGCGGACAGAATTTAACGGTGATTTCAAAAAAATGGAAAATGTCAGTTTCAGCCTTGAAGAAAGTTAATGATTTGAAAAGTAATGCTATAAACGCTGGTCAAATTTTGAAAATTCCTGCCATTGTTTCGCGAAAAATAAACTTTCTAGAGAATTCATTGGAGAATTTAAATTATCCTGAAAAATTTTATGCGATTTTGGATGTTATTGAAAAAGAAAAATTAAAAGAAGAATTTTTGGCTGAATCATTGAAATTTAATTGGAAAAAAATTCCAAAAGTTAAAACGACTGATTTTTCTTATGTTATTAAGAAAGGGGAAAATCTTTTTTTAATAGCTAGAAAAATAAAAATCTTAGCTAAAAACAAAGATAGAAGTTTTAATTTATCGGTTTTTAAAATCCAAGCTTTAATTCAAAGACAAAATGGAATTTCTGACCCTCGGAAAATTAGACTAAACCAAAAATTAAAAATAGAATTACCTTTGGAGAACGGACCTTCATTGAAACAAGTTGCCATAGAAAATAAAATAAAAATTGAAACGCTTCAAAAATTAAATTATTCGATTCTTAATGCCGATAAATCATTGCCTGCTGGAATAAAAATTAGAATTCCAGTATAATATCATTTCTAACTAATCACTACTCACCCAAGTTTTGAAAATTTGGACTACCCTGTATAAATAATACTACGTAATTTAACAGGGTAAACCCGTCTCGCTGAGGCTTGCCGAGGCTGACCCGTCTCGTGTTACTCGCCGAGGCAGGCAACTTTGAAAAAAATATTAAATGTATCTGGCGGCTGTTCCCAATAACCCTTTTTACTGCCCGTCTCGCTGAGGCTTGCCGAGGCGGACAGTTTTCTATTTTTGGTTAAATTTTTTTAAAATTTTATTGCCTTAGCTGAAGCTAAAGCTTCAAAAATTTTAAAATAATTTATCTCAAAAATAATAAATTTCGTTTAAAAAGCTTAATTAGAAACAGCCTTTAGATACTAATTCAAGATTTTTTTCTTCGTTTCGTCTAAAATTTTCTGCAACTTAATGAGTATTGGTTAGTTAGAAATGGTATAATTAATTAGGTTAAAAGTATAATTTTTGAAATAATGGAAAACAACAAAAAAATTGTGGTTGGATTTTCAGGGGGAGTGGATTCGATGATGACGATAAAAATTTTGCAAGAGCAGGGTTATCAGCCAATAGCGGTTTTTTTGAAGATGTTTGCTGGGGAAAAAATTGAAGAGGTTCGGCACCTAGCGGATAAATTAGCGGTAAAATTAATAGTAAAAGATGTTTCGAAAATTTTCTCAAATTGTATTATTGGCGATTTTTTAAATGAGTATAAAAGTAATCGGACTCCAAATCCTTGTGTGAAATGCAATTTTGAAATTAAATTTAAATTTCTTTTGGAAATGGCGGACGAGTTGAGAATAGATAAAATTGCCACCGGACATTATGCTCAAATTAAGAAAGAGGGTAAATTTTTTAAATTGCTAAAAGGTAAAGATGAAAAAAAAGATCAGTCCTATTTCTTGTATCGTTTAACGCAGAAAGAATTAGCTCGAATAATTTTTCCGTTAGGCGGTCGGCAGAAAGAAGATGTTAAAAAAGAAGCTTTGAAAAATGGTTGGGTTTATGAAATCAAAGAATCTCAAGACGTTTGTTTCTTGAATAAAAAAGAAAAGGTGCAAGATTTTTTGAAAGAAAATTTGGAAGAAAATAAAACTGGAAAGATTGAGGATGAAGAGGGCACTGTTTTGGGTCAACATCAAGGTCTGGTCTATTACACTCAAGGGCAAAGAAAAGGTTTGGATTTGAGTAGTGGACCGTTTTATGTTACTGGAAAAGATTCAGAGCGAAATGTCCTATCGGTTAGTAAAAATAAAAAACATTCAGCTTTGTTGAACAGAGAAATTCTGATTGAAGATGTCAATTGGATTGGTCGATTGCCAGTGGAAAATAAAAATTATTCATTCAAATCGAGATATCGCGCTCAGTTGACTACTGGAGTAGTTATTAAAGAGGAAAACAACTGGAGGGCTGTTTTGTCGGAACCACAATGGGCAGTGGCTAAAGGTCAATCATTGGTAGTCTATGATGGCGAGGAAGTTCTAGGGGGTGGAATAATTAAGGAAGTTTTATGAAATTAAAAAAATAAAAATAATAAAATGAGAACGGATAATGATGAGGTAGAAAACAGGAATAGAAAAAGACGATTTGAATCGGAGCTTTCAATTAAAAAAAATCAATTGAAAGACTTAAAAAAAGAAGAGGAAAAAATAGAAGTGGAGCAACGTCGATTAAAAAAAGAAGAGAATCGATTGAAACTTGAAGAAAAACAATTGGAATTAGAAGCGCAAAAAATTGAAAAAGAGCGATATGAATTGGAAAGTGATTTGAAGCGAACTGAAGAACAATTGGGAGAAATTATTTCAGAAATGAGAGCTAATCGTTAGTTTTGAATATTTTTAGTAAAGTCAGGAAAGTAAGGCCCCCGATTAAAGCGGTTATTAGCTGAGGCCATTGAAACATTGCTATTAGATTAGCGTTGAGCTTTCCGGCTACAAAATAAACGATTGTATAAAGAAATGTAAATTTTAAAAAGCTAGCCGTTAAAACACCAATTAATGGTGTTTTTTTGAGAATTGAGAAAGAGGATAACAGAACGACATTAGAAATAATAATATAAGGAATTAACATTACCATCGGCGCTGGAAGTAAACCCCGTAGTAGAGCGACTGAAGACGGGAGAACGGCAATTAAAAAAGTATTAACGATTGGTAATCGATAAGCGGCTAAAAATAGAAGTGCATTAACAATTGAACCAGTGATTATTTGGTTAGCGGAAGTATGGGCCAAAATGGCGGGAGCAATCACGATGGCGATAGTTAAGGCGATTGTCCATGCTAATTCAGAAGTTTTGTAGCCAATCCAGAATTGAGTTTTAATAATAGCAATTATTTTATTTTTCATTTTATTTTTCACAATATTTATTAAAATCAGTTTTTTGTTAATTTATATTAGCATTGATTTGAGAATTTTTCTAGTCCGGGGTTTTATTTTTTGAAATAAAATTCAATCGTTGAAATATTTTTGATAATGAGGTATTATTTTATTGTAGCAGTTGCTGAAATTAAAATAGAAATAAATGACAATACAAAAAATTTTGCTTGATTATGAACCGAAAAAGAAAAATATCTTGCCGGTTATTAAGGCTATTAATAAAAATTTAAGCTGGGTTTCCGAAGAAGCGATTGGAAAAATTGCTAGGTATTTTGATATTAGTGAAGCCCAAGTTTTCAGTACGGCTAGTTTTTATGATGAGATTAATATGGAAAAACCAGCTCTATTAACAGTGGAAATTTGTGATGGAGCTAATTGCCAAACGAAAAATACCGATAGAATCATTGAAGATGTTGAACGTTTTTTTACGATTAAAACTGATTATTTTAATCATCAAATTGATCTTAAAAAAATGAGTTGTGTTGGTCGATGTTTAGAGGGGCCAGTAATTAAGGTCAACGGAATTATTCACACAAGAATGACAACTGATAAAATAATCGGAATAATTCAAGATCATTTAGGATGTTAATACCATTTCCAATTAACCACTTCCCACCCAAGTTTTGAAAATTTGAACTACCCGTCTCGCGTCGCTTGTCGAGGCGGACGACTTTGAAAAAAATATTAAATGTATCTATGGATACTAATTTAAAATTTTTTTCTTCGTCTCGTCTAAAATTTTCTGCAACTTAATGAGAATTGGTTAATTGAAAATAATATAAAATGAAAATTTTAACTAAAAATTGGATTGCAGGAAGAAGCTTGAATATTCAAGATTATTTTGAGGTGGGAGGTTATAAATCTTTAAAAAAGGTTTTAGGTAAGATAAAACCAAGCGAGGTGATTGAAGAATTTAAAGTATCCAATTTGCAAGGACGAGGTGGGGCTGGTTTTCCAATTGGTTTAAAATGGGAAGCAGTCGCTAGTAAAAAAGAAAAACAGAAATATTTTATTTGCAATTTAGATGAATCGGAACCGGGCAATTTTAAAGACAAAAGTTTAGCCGAAAATAATCCTCATCAAATTTTAGAAGGAATGATTATTGGAGCTTATACAGTGGGTGCTAGTAAAGCCTTTCTTTATCTTAACGGAACTTTTGAAGAAGCCGGTCAAAAAATTGAGCAAGCCATTGAGAACTGTTATCAAAATAATTTATTGGGAAAAAATATTTTAGATTCTGATTTTAATTTAGAGCTGGAAATTTTTTATGGAGCCGGAGCCTATATTTGTGGGGAAGAATCGGCTTTGATAAATTCACTAGAAGGTAAACGTGGAGAGCCGAGATTGAAACCTCCTTATCCCAGCGATTGCGGATTATTTGGAAAACCAACGGTTGTAAATAATGCTGAAACTTTGGCAAATGTGGCTTGGATTATTGAAAACGGAGGACTGGCTTTTTCTCGGATTGGCAAACCTGATTCACCGGGGACAAAACTTTTTTCTATTGATGGTGCGATTAATCGACCGGGATTATATGAATTGACCATGGATAAAGCAGTCGAACAGATAATTGAAATTGTCGGAGGAATTAAGAATGGTTTTGAATTACAATTTGTTCAAGTTGGCGGAAGCTCAGGTCGAATTGTTCCAAAATTTTTATTAACTGAAATTCCCAGCTATTCTAAGAATGCGGAAATTCCGATTGGTTCTGGCTCGATTTTAGTGGCTTCAAATGTTGAAAATTTGAAGAAAATTTTGTTGAGCTGGATTAATTTTTTTCAACGGGAATCTTGTGGAAAATGCGTGCCTTGTCGAGAGGGAACTTTTAGGTTGAAGAGTATTTTAGAAAGGTTGGATAGTGGTGATTTTGATCAAAATGATCGTCAAGATTTATATAAATTGATTTGGGTTTTAGACAATACTACTTTTTGTCCGTTGGGAAAATTTTCGGTGGTAGCGTTGAAGGATGTTATTAAATACAAGATGCTGAAGGAATTATAAAATCTGGCGCACTTCTTTGTCAAAGCCTCCGCTACTCACTTCACATATCATTCAATATGCTCCGTTGCGTTGCTCGGCTTTTCCTTGAATTACGCTCATATTTTAAAATTCTATAATCATACAAAATCGAATGAAAGGATGGAAAAGAAAATGGAAATTAAGAATTATTGAAGAATTTAATCCAAAGTGGGAAGATTTGTATAATATTTAACTGGAGCCCTGTTTTCACAGGGACGAAAAAATCGAATGGAAATAAAAATAGATAGTAAAACTTATCAAGCGAAAAAGGATCAAACAATTTTAGATGTTTGTCGGGAGAATAAAATTTTTATTCCGACTTTGTGTCAGCACGATGATCTGGGAGTGTCAGAGGGAGTTTGTCGAATGTGTTTAGTTAAAACCAATAAACATCGGGGACTGGTCACATCTTGTCAAACTAAAGTTGAAGCTGGGTTGGAAGTTATTACGGAAGATTTTGATATTGAAAGAGCTCGGCGCTATAATTTGGAATTACTTTGGGCGGATCATGCCGGAAAGTGTGGTTCTTGCGTTTCTAATGGCAATTGTGAATTGCAATCTTTGGCAATGAAATTGGGAATTGATGTGGATGATTTTATTCCAAATAATAAAGATTTTTCCAAAGAAGAGCAATTAAAACTTCTTAAAAATAGTTTAAAAAATCGAGTGGTTGATGATAAAAATCCCTCTATTTATCGGGATAATCAATATTGCATTGAGTGTGGGCGTTGTATAAAGGCTTGCCAATTAATTCAAACTATTGATTCGTATGGGACTAATTATCGAAATATCAAAACTAACGTGGGGACACCAGGCGAAATTCCTTTGGATTGTATTTATTGTGGTCAATGTGTGGTGCATTGTCCAACGGCGGCTATTACGGAAAAAGATAACGTTGAAGAGTTAAATCAAATTTTGTTGGATAGCCAAAAAATCAAAATTTTTCAGATTGCCCCTTCAGTTCGTTTTACTATTGGAGAAGCTTTCGGTTTGGAGCCAGGAACTTTGGTGGAAGGGAAGATAATAACGGCTTTAAGAAAGTTGGGAGCGGATTTGGTTTTTGATACAACCTTTGCGGCGGATTTGACTATTGTGGAAGAAGCTAATGAACTAACGAATAAAATTAGAGAAAAATTAGCGGGAAAAAAAGTTAGTTTTCCAATATTTACTAGTTGTTGCTCCTCTTGGGTGTTGTATGTTGAAAAATATTATCCAGAATTAATTCCAAATTTATCAAGTTGTCGTTCTCCTCAGGGAATGTTGAGTTCGATAATTAAAACCTATTTTGCTAATAAAAAGAAAATTTTACCAGAAAATATTGTTAATATTTCAGTGATGCCTTGCACCGCAAAAAAATATGAAGCTCAAAGAGGTGAGCTTGGTAACGGTCAAAATTTAGATACTGATTTTGTTATTACTGCCAATGAGTTTATCCGAATGGTCAAGCAGAAAGGAATTGATTTCGTTAACTTGAAAGATGGAAAATTTAATAAAACTTTGGGAATGTCTTCCGGGGCAGGAGTGATTTTTGGTTCAACCGGAGGGGTGATGGAAGCGGCACTAAGAACGGCTTATGAGCAAATAACTTGTGAGGAATTAGGGATTTTGGATTTTAAGCAAATTCGAGGAAATAAAGGTATTCGAGAAAGTGAAATTACAATTCCTAAGTCCAGGTGTTTGGCTCAAGAAGTTAAAATAAAAGTAGCAGTAGCTCATGAAATTCGGTATGCTAAGAAAATCGTGGAAGCGGTTTTGGCGGGAGAATGTCATTATGATTTTGTGGAAATTATGGCCTGTCCGAGTGGTTGTTTGGGTGGTGGTGGTCAGCCTTATCCGGTTAATGAAAAAATTAGAACTCAAAGGCGAAAAGCAATTTATGATCGAGATAAAAATTCGCCAATCAGAAAATCTCATGAAAATCCAGAGGTTCAAAAATTGTATGATGATTTTTTGAAAGAACCTGGCAGTCATTTATCAGAAAAACTTCTTCATACTTTTTATACTAATCGTAAAAGAAAATATTAATTTATATAAATTATGTTAGAAATTTTTAAGGACGTTCCAGGCGTTCAGGTTTTTATGTCAGAAAAAAAAGCTGGCAATTTGAAATTATTGGCGCCTAATTTTGAAGAAAATCGAAAAAAATATTTTGATAAAAATAATTTAAATTATGAAAAATTAGTTTCCGCTAAACTTGAGCACGGTAATAATATTCAAATTATTATTGATAATCAAAAAAAATTTGTTGATTATACTGATGGACTTTTAACTAATAACTTTGAAATTATTTTGAGTGTGACGGTGGCTGATTGTTTGCCAATTTTCGTGTTTGACCCAGTTCAGAAAGTGGTGGGGGTTTTGCATTGTGGTTGGAGGGGCGTGGCTGGCGGAATTATTGAAAAAGCTTCCCAGAAAATGGAGAAAAACTTTGGAAGCGATTTGAAAAATGTTTTAGTTGGAATTGGACCAGGAATCCAAAGTTGTCATTTTGAAGTTGAGAATGATTTACTGGAAAATTTTAAGGGTTATGAAAAATTTAGTAGAGAAAAAAATAATAAAAAATATTTAGATTTAAAGGGAATTGTCAGAGCGAAACTTATCTCTAATGGGATCGAAATTGAAAATATTGAAATTGATAAGCGTTGTACTTTTTGTCAGTCAGAATTGTGGTCCTATCGACGAGATGGAGAAGATTCGTTCGGGGTTCAAGCGATGATGGCTGGAATCAAATTGATTGATTAGATTTTTTGGGGAGATGGAAGTTTCATTAAAAATAAACTAAAAAAACCGTTCTGAATACCATCTTCAATCAACCACTACTCATCCAAGTTTTGAAAATTTGGACTACCCGTCTCGCGTCGCTTGCCGAGGCGGACAACTTTGAAAAAAATATTAAATGTATCTACAGATACTAATTCAAGATTTTTTTCTTCGTTTCGTCTAAAATTTTCTGTAACTTAATGAGTATTGGTTGATTAAAAATGGTATAAAAGCGGTTTTATTGTCTTAGGATAATTTGAAAATTAGCCATTGAATTTTCCAGCGTATTCTTTGGTTTCAGTGTTGACCTGGATAATATCTCCAGTTTTGATGAATAAGGGGGTATTTATTTTAGTTCCAGTCTCAATTGTCACTTGTTTACTTCCTCCGTCAGCAGTGTTTCCTTTGACTCCTGGTGGAGACTCTATGACTTCGAAGGCCATTTTAATGGGCAAGTTGATATTAATGGGTTGGTCTTTGAAGTAGAAAACATCCACGTCTGAGCCGTCTTTGAGGAATTCGATGGAATCACTGAGAACTTCTTCGCTTAATTCAAATTGTTCGTAGTTTTCGCTATCCATAAAATAATAAATCTTTTTTTCGCTATAAAGAAATTGAGCTTTGCGATTTTCTATTTCTAGCGGTTCAATTTTGTCTGATCCTTGAAAAGTTTTGTTAATTACTGCACCTGTTATTAGATTTTTAAGTTTGGTCCTCAAAACTGCGCCGGCTCGTCCGGTTTTGGAATGTTGCTCGTAAATTACTTCGAAAGGTTCGTTTTGGTAAACAATCTTGGAACCTTTCTTAATCCCCGTAATACCAATCATTTGCGTGGCTAAAACATTAAAATAAATTAAAATCTTTAAAAATTAGGTGTTTGAGCTCAATTTGAGGCAAAATCGAGCATTGAGTGAGACGTATTGAGTCGATACGTCGAACGAAAAGCGGAGATAGGAATTAATCTTAAATACAATTTTGTTATGAAATTTATCATTTTTAGAATAAATTTTTCAAATAATTTTTGAAGCACTGACTATAGTCAATGTGATAAAATTTTTGGAAAATTTAACTAAAAATGAAAAATTGCAATAGAAAGGGTATTTGAGATTAGTTCCAAACGAAAAAGTGAGCCAAACAAGTAATTTTTACTTGGCGACGAATGGTAGGAGTCCAATAATTCGGGCTCTTTTAATGGCTTGAGATACCATTCTTTGATGTTTAGAGCAATTTCCAGATTTTTTTCGGGGAGCAATTTTACCAACGGTGTTGATATATTTTCGTAGTAAAATTACATTTTTATAATCAATAGTTTTAATGTCATTTGAACAGAAATAACAAACTTTTTGACTATCAGTTTTCATTGTTTTCATATAGGTAATAAATAATAAATTAAATTAAATAATTTTAAAATAAATTTTTAAAATTATTTTTAATAAGCAATATAGTTGAACATTGGAATTTTTAGTTTTGATGACAATTCGAGGCGAAATCGAGCAACAGAGTGAAATGTATTGAATGATACATGGAACGAGTCGCGCAGGTTTCAACGAAGAAGTGTCTCAAAAATAAAAGTTTTGACTAAAACGGGATGTCTTCGATCTTAATGTCATCCTTATCCTCATCCACATTAATAGTTGGAATTTCTTCTGCAGCCGGAACATTAATATTTTGTTGCGGTTGCTGAGGAGCTTGATTATTTTGGGGAGTAGCTGGTTGTTGGAAATTATTATTACTATTACTATTTCCACCTATAGCTTGTCCTTTAGAGTCAAGCATAATCATATTTTCAAGATTGATTTCAGTTCGATATTTTTTTTCTCCAGTTTTGGCATCGTCCCAAGATTGAGTTTGAAGTCGTCCTTCAACATAAATTTTGGAACCTTTCTTTAGATACTGAGAACAAATTTCAGCGACTTTTCCCCAGGCGACAATGTTGTGAAACTGAACATCTTCTTGTTGCTGACCAGTAGCTTTGTTATTCCACTTTCGATTAGTGGCAATACTGAAAGATGTGACATTTTGACCGGTTTGAGTTGATCTCATTTGAGGGTCATTAGTCAAACGACCAATAATCATAGCTTTGTTCAAATCCATAGCTTTGTTTTATTTTTTAAAATTTTATCTAGCTGTTTAAGATTTCATCTAACTTTTTGTCTAGTTCGTCTAAAGAAACTTCTTCTTTTTTGGTTTCAGCATCAGACTTTTCCTCTTCTTTAATCTCTTCAGTCGGTTTTTCTTCTTTAATTTTTTTGGCTGGTTTTTCTTCTTTTTCAACCTTAGCCTTTTTGGCTGGTTTTTTCTTAGCGACTTTTTTCTCAACCTTTTCTTTCGTTTCTTCTTTTCCCTCTTCTTTAATCTCTACTTCTTTTTCTTCTTTAATTTCTTCAATAGATTCTTCTTTCTTTTCAACCTTGGCTGGTTTTTCTTCTTTTTTATCAACAATTTTCTTTTTTTCGGTTTCGGCTTTCTCTTTATCAGCCTTTTTTTGTTCAGTTAAAATCTTTTCAACATCTTCAGATTTGATTGATTTTTTGTCGCCTTGAACTTTTTCTTGTTCTTTAACGTCTTGCTCTTTTAGAGAAGGAAGTTTGTCAGCTTGAACAATGATATAACGAGCGATGTCAGCTCTTTGGTTGAGTTTGATTTTTAGCTCATCTAGATTTTTAGCTTTTTTGAATTCAAATCTGAGTACTGTAAAGAAGCCATAATTTTCGTGTTGGATTTCATAAGCCAATTTTCTTTTTAAATATTCTTTTTCCTCAATAACTTTTGCTCCAAAAGTTTCAATAAACTCTTTTGACTCTTTTCGGATTTTTTCTAATTCAGCCGTCTTAGACTGTAAAACTAGAAAATTGATTTCATAAATCATAACGATTCAATTTAATTAATTATATTATAACACTTAAAAACATTTATACATAATTCCAAAATGAATACCACCCAAGGATTTGCAAGCGCAAAACCACTCAAGTGGAAGGCGATTTCATTAGTCTCTCTGTAAATACAGATGAGCGATGAAACCTAATGGGACGTTTAATATAGATATAAGAATAGCCTTTCCCCTGCCATTTGTCAAAGATTGTCAAGGGATTCTATTGACAAAAACATAAAACTATGCTATGATTAAACTTCAAATGAAATAGGAGTCAGTTCTTTTAAATCTAATTTTCATTTTATTTTTTTAAGTTTGAGATGTTGTTGTCTTTTAGTTAATCAGCATCAAATGGTTGATTAAAAGACAACAATGTCAATAATTTTAATTTTCTTTTTTCAACAAAGAAAATACCTGGATAAATGCGTGAATTTACCCGCACCAAGTAAAAGTCAATGAGGTTTTAGGTTAGCAGTTAACGCTGTTAATACTAAAACAAACTGGGCAGTTGGAAAAAGAGAAGGAGAAAAAATGATCAAATTTGAGAGAAGAGAAAAAAACGGCAAGGAAGAAGTCATTTTTTTAAGTTCCCCCATCGGAGAACTTAGACTAAAAAAAATAGAGGTTGGTGAGTGCGACACTGATTCCGATGGGTTCCTCTTTGTCCCTGGGGTAAAGGGCAAAATCTGGATACCCTCCTGCTATTATGGCAGGAGTTATGCAGAGAGAGTGCTTAGCGCTCTCAATCTCATTCCGTCTCAGGAGTACCGAGACGAGGAAGACCCAAAATTAAACTTTGTCGTAACGGATCGTTACGATAAAGAAAGGAGGACTTTTTCAAAAAGATTCAGTCCTGTCGGACGAGTCGAAGAACTTCGGGAGGATTACGGAGATGATGTTTTCTAGAGAATAAAAGGCGAAAACAGATTTGCCTATAATAAAAATCTGTTAATTGAATAAATTTTTTGTGGGGTTTGGATAAATATTATTCGAACTCCCTACCATTGAGATCTTAATAAGATTTTATTGAAGTTTCATAGTAGTTTTAAACAATTTTGCACCCAAAGGGCATTGTAAATTTTGAATTTTAAATTTCGAATGAATTTCTAATGTTTTAATTTTAAAGTTTCTGGATTCCCGCCTCCGCGGGAATGACAAAAAAAGGGGGTAATTTTCGGAAGTTTATTTTTGAGTAGTTAGAAGCGGGAATGACAAAGGAGGGAGAATATTTATAATTTATATTTTAAAATATTAGAAACAAGTTAAAAATTAAGTAGAGGCCACTTTTATTGAGTGGTTTTTTTGTTTTTCAAAATAATCTCATAGACGCTTCTATGGAAGCTTTCAACTTTAAGTGATGGCCGTCACTTAAAGTTGGGTTTTGAATTATCAAATACCAAATATCAAATAACAAATACTCAATACTAAATACTAAATATTAATTTACTTTTTCGGTAGACTCGTTTGAAAAACGAGATACCAAATACTTAATACTCAATACTGTATACTGGGCGCTGATGACCGATTACTGATGACTAATTAATAATTATAATGTTTTTGACATTAGCGCTAATTTGCGTTAGAATTACTTAAAATAACGATTACTCAAAATTACTAAGTAGTAAATTCATTTTTATGTTGCAGTCAAAATTATTTCCTGGTTCTCTCAAGGAAGATCCTAAAGACGAGAAAAGTATTAGTGCTAAATATCTAATTAGAGCGGGTTTTATTGATAAGGTGATGGCCGGAGTTTATACGATGTTGCCTTTGGGATGGCGAGTGTTGGATAAAATCGAAGACATTATTCGAGAGGAAATGGATGCGATTGATGGTCAACAAGTTTTCATGCCTTCTTTGAGTCCTCAAGAAAATTGGCGAAAAACGGCTGATCGATTGAATAAAATTGACGTGCTTTTTGAAGCCAGGGGTGCTAATGACGAATCAAGAAGACGTAATGATGCTACTTATGTTTTGAACTGTACTCACGAAGATGTCGTCACACCACTCGCTAAAAAAATGCGGTTTAGTTATAAGGACTTTCCTTTGGCGCTTTATCAAATTCAAACTAAATTTCGGAATGAAGCTCGGCCTAAAAGCGGAATTTTGCGAGGACGAGAATTTCGAATGAAAGATTTATATAGTTTCCATCGTAGCGCGAAGGGGTTGCAGAAGTTTTATGAAACTAGCAAGGGTGCCTATACTAATGTTTTTGAACGGCTGGGAATTGGAGAAACCACTCATATTACTTTAGCTTCGGGGGGTGATTTCACTAAAGATTTTTCTCATGAATTTCAGACGGAGTGCGAAGCCGGAGAGGATTTGGTTTTTAAGGTAAAGAGCACTGGAGTTTGCTATAATCGAGAAATTACTCCTAGTCAGGCTCCAGAGTTTAAGACCAACGAAGAACCTAAAAAAATGGAAATGATTAAAGGAGAAGGCGTAATTGGAGTTAATGATCTGGTTGAATTTTTGAAAATTGAAGTAGAAAGAACTACTAAAACTTTGGTTTATAAAACTGATCAAGGAGATTTTTTGTTGGCAGCGGTTCGGGGTGATTATGCAATTAATGAGGAAAAACTTTGCAAAGTGGCGGGAGTGGAGCGAGTGGAATTAGCCAAAGCCGAGGAAGTCAAAAAAATAATTGGAGCGGAAATCGGATACATCGGAATTGTGAATGTTCCTGAAAAAGTGAAAGTAATTATGGACGATTCTTTGAAAGGCCGAACGAATTTTGAAGCAGGTTCTAATAAAACAGATTATCATGTTGTTAATGTTAATTTTGGACAAGATTTGGAAGCACCAGATGAATTTTTTGATATTAAAACTGCCAAAGAGGGGGATTTATTTCCAGAAACTGGAGAGCAATATGAAGTTTTCAAAGGGGCAGAAGTGGGAAATATTTTTCCTTTGAATACTAAATTTTCGGAAGCTTTTGATTATCGATTTACCGACAAAGACGGACAAAAAAAGATTGTTTATATGGGTTCTTACGGAATTGGTTCAACTCGAGCGATGGGTGTGATTGTTGAAAAACTTCATGATGAACGGGGAATTATTTGGCCGGAAGTAATTGCTCCTTACAAGGTGCATTTGATTTCAATTGGGGAGAATGAAGAAGCTCGAAAGCTTTATGAAAAATTACAAAGGGCGGGAGTAGAAGTTTTATTTGATGATCGTGATATGTCACCGGGCGGAAAATTTGCCGAAGCGGATTTGATTGGATGTCCTTATAGAGTAGTGATAAGTAGTAAGACTTTGGAAAAAGGAAAATTGGAAGTGAAGAAAAGGGCTGAGAAGGAAGTGGAGTTTTTGAGTGAGGCTGAATTGTTAGAAAAACTTTAATAAAATATTTAAATGTAATTGGTTACAAGCTGTTAGTCATTAAATTGATGACCGATGACCGATGACCGATGACCTTTTTAATGTTAAACAAAATACTGGGTAAATTATCTAAAGATATTGGAATTGACCTGGGAACAGCCAATACTTTAGTTTACGTCAAAGACAAAGGGATTGTTATCAACGAGCCTTCAGTGGTGGCGGTTAATAAGAATACTGGGCAGATTTTAGCGATCGGAAAAAAAGCCAATCGAATGGTGGGAAAAACTCCTTCGCATATTGTGGCTACTCGGCCTTTGGTGGATGGGGTAGTTTCTGATTTCGAAACGACAGAGCAAATGTTGAAATATTTTATTGACCGAGTTCATCAAGATTCTTTTACTTTTTTACCTCGGCCGAGAGTGGTGATCGGAATTCCTTCGGGCGTGACAGAGGTGGAACGGAGAGCAGTAATTGACGCGGCTAAGAATGCTGGAGCTAGGGAAGTCTATTTAATTGATGAACCAATGGCGGCGGCGATTGGAGCCAGAATTCCAGTTCAAGATGCGGCGGGGAATATGATCGTTGATATTGGAGGCGGAACAACTGAAATTGCAGTGTTGTCTTTGGGCGGTGTGGTAGCTTGCAGAAGCTTACGAACGGCTGGGGATGGAATGAATGAGGATGTTATTCGATTTGCTCGAGATGAATTTAATTTATTGATTGGGGAGCGAACGGCGGAAAATGTGAAAATTGCGATTGGAAGTTCTCACGTCAAAGACAAGGAATTGAAAATGGCGATGCGAGGACGAGATTTAATCAGCGGTTTACCTAAGGAAGTGCAGATTACTAGTTCTCAAACTAGAGAAGCTTTTTCGCGGTCGATAAAAATTATCGTAAACGCCATTAAAGCTACTATCGAAGAAACTCCGCCGGAGTTGGTAGGGGAAATAATGAGTCGAGGAATTGTTTTGGCTGGCGGGGGGACGTTGATTCGAGGTTTGGATAAGTTGATCGCGGAACATACTGAGATGCCTGTGAAGAGAATGGATGATCCTTTGACAGCGGTGGTGCGAGGAACGGGAATTGTTTTAGAAGATTTGGAAAGTTTGAAGGAAGTTTTAGTGGATATTCCAGACGATAAAAATTTTAGGTAAGGATTAATTTTTTTTTGGACTTTTTCCTATTTGAAATAATTTAGAAATATTTTTTATTTGAATTTAATGGCTAAGAATAAAAAAATAAATAGTTGGTTCTTAATCGGATTGTTCTTGATTTTAGCGATTTTGTTTTTTAATTCAAAACAGAATAAGCCTTTGCAATCTTTTTTTTATAATGTGAATAAGCCTTTTGCTAGAGTTTTTTCTGGAATGGGAGGCTGGTTTAGTGATAAAATTTCTTTTGTTTCAAATATCGGAGATTTGAAAAAAGAAAATGAAGAACTTTTTAATGAAAATTTGAAATTAAAATTTGATTTATCTCAAATAAAAGAGGCTGAAAATGAAAATAAAATTTTAAGGAAAGAGCTGGAATTGATGGCTAAGGCTGATTTTGAGGTTGAAGCTAGTTTAATCTTAGGACAAACTCTTTCACAAAATCGCAAAATTATTTATTTAGATAAAGGAGCTAAAAATGGATTCAAAGAAGGGATGCCAGTTATTGTTGGGGGTGGAATTTTAATTGGTAAGATTAGCAAAGTTTACAAAAATAGTTCCGAGGCGGAATTAGTTCTAGATAAAAACAATAAGATTAATGCTGAAATTCAAGAAATTCAAGTTAAAGGAATTGTTCAGGGAGAATATGGAACTTCGGCGGTTATGGATATGATTCCTCAGACTGCTGAAATTCAGACGGGGCAGACCGTGATTACTTCTGGTCTAGGTGAAACTTATCCTCGAGGACTTTTAATTGGGTCTATCAAAAAAAAGGAGATGACAGTTGATCAACTTTTTCAAAAAGCCTTTTTAGAGCTTCCAATTCAATTTAATAACTTAAGAATGGTTTGGATTATTAAGAATGTTAAATGAAAAAAATTAATTTAATTTTACTCTGGCTGGCTTTTTTGATTCAATTTTCTTTTTTATCAAAGTTTGCTTGGGATTTTCAAATACCAAATTTAATTTTAATTACAGTCGTAATTATTGGGGTTCGAAAAAATTTAGCAGAAAATTTAGGCTGGTTTTTGTTAGCGGGTTTTATTTTTGAAATTTTTTCAGTTGAATTTTTTGGTTTTAATTTGATTCTTTTTGTCGGAGTAGGTGGTGCAATTTGGTTTTTGAGAAATATTATTTTAAACAGAGAAAATAATATTTTAGTAGAAATATTTTTTTGGGGTATAGTTAAAATTATTTGGGATTTATTTTATAAAATTGAATTATTTTTAAAAGAATTATTTCAAGGAAATTGGCAGATTGAAATATGGACAACTTTTTCAAAAAATTATTTTAAAGAAATAATAGCATTTGTTTTAGTAGCTGTTTTGATAGCGGTTGTGAGTAATTATTTTCGAAAATATAAAGAGAAACTATAATGTTTGGTAAAAAAGAAATTAAAACAGGAGTTGAAATAGATAATCCAATCGGATTTTCTTCTATTGCTGGACAAAGTGAAGATGTTAATAATCAGAAAAAAATCATTAAAGCCAATTCTCTTATTGTCTGGTTTTTTTTGAATGTTGTTTTTTTGATTATTGCTGGGAGGGTTTTTTATCTGCAAGTTTTGA
This sequence comes from uncultured Bdellovibrionales bacterium, assembly GCA_964643985.1. Taxonomy (GTDB): domain Bacteria; phylum Patescibacteriota; class Minisyncoccia; order Moranbacterales; family DUUL01; genus UBA2773. Next base: position 32,406 of record CAZXUS010000002.1, read on the forward strand.
AAGGGGCTTATTACAAAAACATCGCGGAAAATAATCGAATTAAAAATGTTGAAGTGAAAGCGCCTCGAGGTTTGATAATTGATCGAAATGGCGAAATTTTGGCTAGTAATATTCCGAGTTTTGATCTTGTCTTTATTCCCAGCGAACTACCTGTTAATTATCAAGATCGTAAGAAAATTTATTCGAGTTTGGCAATTGAAAATGGTTTAGAAAAAATGAAAATCGAAAATATAATTGAGGGAGTAGACCGAAAAATTCAAAAAAAATATTTGATTAAAGAGGGAATTGATTATGATAAAGCTTTAGTCTTGATTGAAAAATTACAAAATTTGTCAGGAATTTATTTGCAAAAAACAGTTAGAAGAAAATATGAAAAAGGGGAAATTATTTCTTCTGTCCTTGGTTATACTGGAAAGATAACGGAGCAAGAATTGAAAGCAAAAAGTAGTTATTCCATTAATGACTATATCGGAAAAAATGGTTTGGAATATTATTATGAAAATTGGTTGAAAGGCCAGAGTGGTCAAGTTAGAACTGAAGTGGATTCAAGCGGAGTTGTTAAAAAAGAATTGGGAATTAAACCTCCAATTAGCGGAAATAAATTAGTTTTAAATATTGATTATAATCTTCAGAGAAAAAGTTTTGCGGTTTTACAAAATATTCTAGAAGTCAACAAAGAGGCCAAAGGAGCGGCTATGGTCGCTATTGATCCTCGGGATGGGTCGGTTTTGGCGTTAGTTTCTTTGCCTAGCTATGATAATAATTTATTTGCAGATGGAATAACAACTGAAGAATATCAAGGATTTTTGAGCAATCCTTTTAACCCTTTAACGAATAGAGTCATTAGTGGTGAATATCCACCTGGGTCGATTTATAAGCCTTTTTTGGCGGCGATGGGGCTTGAAGAAGGTGTTATTAATGAAAATACGACTTTGAATTGTACTGGTTCTATTTCAGTTGGAGCCTGGTCTTTTGGCGATTGGAAAACTCACGGAATAACTGATTTGAATAAAGCGATAGCGGAAAGTTGTAATGTTTATTTTTATGCGGTGGGAGGAGGATGGAATAATATTTCAGGCTTGGGAATTGACAGAATGAGTAAATATTCTAGATATTTTGGGTTGGGTGATTTAACTCAAATCGATATTCCTTCAGAAGCGACGGGGACTGTTCCTGATGCTGAGTGGAAATTTAAAGAAATTGGAGATAGGTGGTATATTGGAGATAGTTATCATATGTCGATTGGACAAGGTTTCACGGCTGTTACGCCTTTGCAAATGGCTTTGGCGACTTCGGCAATTGCTAACGAGGGAACTTTATATCAGCCTGAAATAGTTGATAAAATAGTTAGTCCAACGGGTCAAGAGCAAGAAATCGAAAAAAAAATTATTCGAGATAATTTTATTTCTAAGGATAATTTCAAAAAAGTGAAAACTGCAATGAGAGAAACGGTAGTGAGGGGTTCAGGGGTGAGTTTGAACGATATGAAGGTGGCAGTTTCAGGAAAAACTGGAACGGCTCAATTCGGAGCTGAAGATAAAACTCATGCCTGGTTTACTTCTTTTGCTCCATTTGACAATCCAGAAATTGCCATGGTGGTGTTGGTCGAATCAGGTGGGGAGGGTCACGATTGGGCGGTTCCGGCGACCGAACAAATTTTGAGAGAATATTTTAAAGAAGAATCAGAAGAAATTGATTGGTCGGAAATTGAAAGAAGAGTAAAAGCACGAAATTAAATTTTAAAAAATAAAGATAACGAAATGGCACAAAAAAATATTCAAGAAGATTTTCAGCAGTTGGAAAGCATTATTAATAAATTAGAAAATCAAAAAGTTGGTTTAGAAGAAAGTTTAAAATTATTTGAAGATGGTTCAAAAATTATTAAAAGTTGTCATAGTCAACTAAAAAAAGCTAAGAATAAATTTGAAGAAATAAAACAAGATTTGGAAAGTGAAATAAAAGAAAATTAGAAAATATAGAATTTTTTAAATTTATAAAAATTTAGATCAAAAAAACAGACCTTGCGGTCTGTTTTTGAAAAGTAGAAAAAAATTTATTTAACTTTATTCATTGTTCGAATGCAAGCAGTGCAGACTTTCTTCTTTACTCCGTCAATTTTCTTAGTTTGAATATTGACTTTGAATTTTCTTTTAGTAGCAACGTTAGAATGAGATCGTTTGTTTCCGGTTTGAGCTCTTTTGTTGCAAATTTGACATTTAGCCATATCTTTAGTTGAAATTTTATAAAAAGTATTCTAAAATAAATTGAGGTTTTCCTTGAGTGAATACTTAAGGATATTACCAACTTTATTTAATTATGTCAATAATTTAAACTTAACTTATGGATTTCTTTTTAATAATAGTTTTAATTGCAGTTCTAATTTTTTCAGTAATTGTTCATGAAATTGCTCATGGATTGGCGGCTTTGTGGCAAGGCGACTGGACGGCTCAACAAGCGGGACGATTGACTTTGAACCCTATTAAACATCTTGATCCTTGGGGTTCGTTTGTGGTACCTTTCCTTCTGATTGCTTTTCAGGCGGGAATTATTTTTGGTTGGGCTAAACCAGTCCCGTATAATCCTTATAATCTTCGAGACCAAAAATATGGGCCAGCGATTGTAGCAATGGCCGGACCTTTTTCTAACTTGTTGCTGGCTTTATTTGCTGGGGTTTTAATGAGAATATTTTTAGTAATCGGAATTAGTGCTTCTTCTTTCATATTCGTGGTTTTGTTTCTATTCATTCAAATCAATCTTTTACTGATGATTTTTAATCTATTACCCATCCCACCTTTAGACGGTTCGAAATTGTTATTTACCTTTTTACCGATTTCAGAACACACCAAGCAATTATTAGAGCAATATGGCTTTATCTTTTTATTGTTATTCCTATATTCATTTTCTGGAGTTTTTGGCGTAGTTTTGGAATTTGCGATGAAACTTTTTTCTGATTATGTAGTGGGGGTGAATATCCTTAGTTTTTTTTAGTTTGAATAGGATTGTTTTCAATCATTCTTCTTGTTGCTTGTTTCGCTGAGGTTCGTCTCGCGTTGCTTGCCGATGTGGAATTGCCGATGTGGACTTTTCCATTTTTGGTTTAGAGTTTACTTTTTATTATTATTTCTACTAAAGTTTGAATTTTAAATTAAATTATTTAAAAATTTATTATATTAACTTCGATTGGTGCTTTAAAGATTACGAAATATAGTAACGAAATAATAATAAAAAGTAAATTCTGATTATTTAAAAATTGATAAATTTCACAACAAAACTGTGATTAGAAACAAGCGTTAGATTGGTATTGACAATAATCTTAAAAAAGACTAAAATTATTTTATTAAAACTGAATATTCCGTAGACGTTGGGCGCTTCATAAGTCCTGATTAGGAAAAACTTTCAACTTGTTAAAAGTTTTTATCGTCTGCGAGAAGCAGATTTTTTATTTTTAAGAAAGAATAATGCTATCAAAAGAGCAAAAAAAGAAGATTGTCTCAGAAGTAGCAAGTTTGATTAAAGAGAGCAAAACAACCGCTTTGTTTGATTATAAAAGTCTTTCAGTGGCTGAAATGTCAGAACTGAGAGACAAGCTAAGAGAAAATGAGGCAGAATTAAAAATTTTGAAAAAAAGTTTAGCGACTTTGGCTTATGCCGAAGTTGGAATTGAAATTAATGTTCGAGAATTTGATGGGCAAGTAGCCGTCGCAGTCAAAGGACATGATGAAATTTCAGTGCCGAAAGCTTTGGTGCAATTTGCCCAAGAGCGAAAAGAGGTAGAGCGAGTTTTGGGAGGAACATTGGAAGGAGTGATTATTGCTAACGATAAAGTTATGGATTTAGCAAAATTGCCTAGTAAGGAAGAATTGTTGGCTAAAGCCGTTGGTTCTATTAAGAGTCCGATTTCAGGTTTTGTTAATGTTTTGTCAGGGAATTTGAGAAACTTAGTTGGCGTCCTTAGTTCTATTAGAGAAACTAAGGAAATTTAAAAATGTTTTTTAGGGGTAAGTGTTTTTGTTTAATTCGTATGTATAATAATAATTTATTAATTTTAAAATTATGACTGAAGAAAAAAAAGTAGAGGAAACTAAAGTTGAGGTTCCTGCTAAATTTAAAGGAATTGTTGAAGAAATTGAAAAAATGAGTGTCTTGGATCTTTCTGAATTAGTAAAGATTTTAGAAGAAAAATTTGGTGTTTCTGCTGCTGCTCCTGCCGCTATGATGGCTGCTCCTGCTGAAGCTGCTGAAGCCGTTGAAGAAAAAAGTGAATTTGATGTAGAATTGGTTTCTGCTGGAGACAAGAAGATTGCAGTTATCAAAGTAGTTAAAGAAGTGACCGGACAAGGACTTAAAGATGCTAAAGCGATTGTAGATGGAGCTCCTGCGATTATCAAAGAAAAAGTTAAGAAAGAAGAAGCTGAAGAATTGAAAAAGAAATTAGAAGAGGCGGGTGCGACAGTGGAATTGAAATAATTTCTATAGCAGAACTTATCGTTTGGCACACTTCTTTGTTGAATTTTCCGTCATTCGCTCGATGTACCATTAAGTATATCTCGCTCAGTACTCAAATTCGCCTCGAATTGTACTCAAACGCCTAAGTTCTAAGCGTTTGGTAGCTAATTTTATTTTAAATTAGATAAAGCCTGTTTGATAGAGTGAAGAAAATTTTTAATTTAAACAAAAACCCGAAAGGGTTTTTGTTTTTGGAATAATATTAAAATGTCATTACAGATGTCCTTACATTTGTAATGATATGGGAAGGGATGAAAATAAAGTAATGGCTGTTTTTTAAGTTAAAATTATTCTAAAAAATAAATTTTATTAAATTATTAAATATTTTTGCTCCCTCATTTTGAGGATTTATATTTTCCGGATGAAATTGTAAACCAAATTGTTTCTTTCCATAAACTTGGATGATTTCGCAACCATCAACAGAATGAGCTAAGCAAACCAAAGTTTCGGGAAGGTTGTTAACTCCAAAGCGATGTTTTTCTGAAACGATATAATCATTTTGATTTTGAAAAATTAAATGTTTAGTTTCAACTATAATTTTTATCAAACCTTTTCTTCTCTTGGGTAATTCAACTAATTTAGTACCATAAGCATGGCATAATAGTTGGAATCCATAGCAGATACCAATCACGGGAATGGAAGTTTTATGAATAATCTTAAGCTCATCAATATTTTTTGAAACATTTATGGAGTGGCCGTCTGATAAAACAATCAATTGATAATTGCTAAAATCACAAGTTTCTATGTCCTGAAATGAGATAGTCTTAATTTTATGATTATTTAATAAAGTTAAATAATCGCCTAGCGCATCAGAACCATTGTCAATTAAAAGAACTTTCAATTTAGGTAAAATATTTCTTTCTTTCATTCTGAAAATTTATTAAAAATAAATAATCATAACTTTCTGGAATCGCAGATGCAGGTGTTAGGAAAAGTCTTATGCCTTTTTTTCTACGGTAAATAGTACATTCTTTTTACATGTAGGACAATATCCTAGTTCTTTTTTACCTTTGCTGGAAGCACCGAACCTTATTCCGCCTGAATCCCAAACGGATTTTGAATATCCGCACTTAGGACAGGTTAAAAACCATTTTTTTGAACCCTCTTTAATTTTATTAAATTGTTTTTTTGAAAGAATTAGTTGTAATATTTTTCTAAATATATATTTAATTAAAAATTATTAAATTTTATTTAACATTGGGGATAAAAGAAGTTTTGTGAACATGGTGAAAAAAATTTGGGAAAAACTCGAGCCGAGCAATTTTCCTTTTATCCCTTGTTAGGCGAGGGTCAACGCAACGTAGTGGAGTTGAAGCGTAGTGTTCCCAAGCGAAGCGCAGATTAATATTTGAGCATTACTTGAACTTGACACCGCACCTAGGACATTTTTTTGGTAATATTAAGGAACCTTGGAGGATTATGGATCCCCATGTTTCTGCCACAATTTGGACATTTTTTTAATGTCATCCAAAAAGGAAATGCTAGTCCAATGATTACTCCCATGCTTGCAAATATCAATGAAGGGAGAAATGTTTCATTTGAATATAAATAGCTTAAAGTCCCCAATATAATAAGCAAGATTAATGAAAAAACAAAATAAATTCTTGCTCTCACAATCCATTTCCTTAAATCTTCTTTTTGTTCAAGTGTTAATTGTTTCATATATTTGTATTATAAATGAGATAACTTATTTATTTAATGCTCAAATATTATTTCGTATAACTGGTTTTTAAGCGAAGTTTTTTTCGGATAAAAACTTAAATTGATGTTTAAGGTTGATTTAAAAATTTAAATTACTTAGATTGTATTTATGATAACACAAAAGCTTTTTAAGATAAATTAAAAAGTTGTGAAATGAAATAATAAAACTCCCTCTGCCCCCCCTCGGGAAGGGGGAGGAGCGGAGAATAAAAATTAAACTATTGCTATACTAAAGTTTATGTTAGTAGCGAAATAACAAAAATTAGAGCTCTCCCATACTCCAGTGCATGGGAGAGGTGAATTAAAAATTTAAAAATTAAAAATAATTCACACCCATGCTCTAGTGTATGGGTGCGATGTAAAAATTTGTAAAATGGGATAAAATTATAGATATAGATTTAAATACTGATTTAAATCACGTCGTTCGTGAACGACTGTGATAAATATTGATTTACCTCATTAAATAAAATTAAAATTTAACTGAGTGAACTTATTCATGAATTTGACTTTTTTGGGGGTTTGGAATATAATTAAAACTAAGTTAAAGGGAAGAGTAATTCCGGTCGTTCTAGACGGGAATTTTTAATTAAATAGAACAAAAAAAATGGGTGATAAAAATCGAGTAATCAAAGATGCGTCGGCTTTGGGTCAATTTCACAGTGCGATTGCTCAAATTTGTGAGGAAAAAGGATTGGATAAAAATAGCGTGATTGCTACTATCGAATCAGCATTAGGAGCCGCTTACAAAAAAGATTATGGGAAAAAGGGACAAATTATTATTTCTCATATTGAAGCTGAATCTGGTTCAGCCAAGTTCAAACAACTAAAAGAAGTTGTGGATGAAAGTGTTCGGAATATGGAAGATTTGGAAAAAATCGAAATAGATAAGGACGAGTTTTTGAAAGACTCAAAATTTAGCAAGGAAGAAATCGAATCCAGGTCAATGCAAATATCGGATGAGGAAAATGATTATTTGCCTAAATTTAATAATGATAAAGATATTTTATTGAAAGATGCGGAAAAAATTAATAAAAAAATTAAAATCGGAGATTTTTTGGAAAAAGATTTGCCTTCTGAGGGTGATTACGGACGAGTAGCTTCTCAAACTGCTAAGCAAGTTATTATTCAAAGACTTCGGGAAGCTGAAAGAATGGCAATGTTTGAAGAATATAAAAGTAAAGAAGGGGAAATTATCAATGGTTCTGTTCATCGAGTGGAAGGTCGAAATGTCTATATTGATTTAGGAAAATCAATCGGAGTTTTGTATCCGTCAGAACAAATCCCCGGAGAGTATTATCGAATTGGTCAAAGAATTCGAGTCTATATTAAAAAGGTAGAGGAAGATTCTCGAGGATCAGGAATAACTTTGAGTCGAACTAGCGAGGGATTAGTCAGGAGATTATTTGAATTGGAAGTTCCTGAAATTTTCACTAAAACAATCGAAATTAAAGCTATTGCCAGAGAAGCAGGAAATAGAACTAAGATAGCGGTAATTTCTAATGATAGTGATATCGATCCGATTGGTTCTTGTGTCGGTCAAAAAGGAACGAGGGTTCAGTCTGTTATTGAGGAATTGGGAGGGGAGCGAATTGACGTTATCGAATGGAGTGAAAAGATCGAAAAATTGATCGCGAGTTCTTTGTCTCCAGCTAAGGTGATTAAAGTTGAGTTGAAAGAGGAAGAAGGTAAAGCCTTGGCTTACGTTGAAAATGATCAACTTTCTTTAGCGATTGGTCAAAAAGGACAGAATGTTCGATTGGCAACTAAATTAACTGGTTGGAAAATTGACGTGGTTGAAATAAAGAAAGAAGAGCCAAAAAAGGAAGCTGAAGAAGTAGTTGAGTCAGAGAAAACTGATTCAGAGGTTGAGGAAAAACCAGTTGCTAAGAAAAAAGCTAAGAAAGAAAAAGTTGAAAAGAAAAAAGAAAAAGAAGTTGAAGCTGAAATTGAAATAGTAGAAAAGGTTGTTGAGGAAAATGATTCAGAAAATAAAGAAGAAGCAGTCGAAAAACCTAAAAAAGCCAAGAAAAAAACAGTTAAAAAGACTAAAAAAGAAGTTAAAAAGAAATAACAATTTTTAAAATTAATTTGATTAATCAAATGAAAAGTATTATTGGTCATAAAAATCCAGATACTGATACAATCTGTGGTGCGATTGCTCATCAAGTTTTTTTAGCAAATTGCAAAGTTGAAGCTAAGGCTTATGCTTTGGGTGAGTTGAATAATGAAACTAAATTTGTTTTGGAAAAATTTGGAGTTGAGGCGCCAGAAATAATCAGCGAATTACCTCAAAATTCTGAAATTATTTTAGTTGATCATAACGAAGAAGGACAAAGTATCGAAAATTTGAAAGACTTGGACATTGTCGAAATTATTGATCATCATAAAGTCAACTTCAAAACTGAAAAAGCAATTAGAATTCAGATTGAGCCATTGGGAGCTTCTTGTTCAATTATTGCTAAAAACTTTATGGCTGATAAAATTGAAATTCCTCAAGAAATTGCTCAAATTTTGATGGCCGGAATTATTTCCGATACTTTATTTTTTCGTTCTCCAACTACGACTGAGACTGATAAAAATCTAGTAGAGAAACTAAATAAAATTGCCAAAATTGAAGACTTAGAAGCTTTTAGTATGGAAATGTTTGATGCTAAGAGTGATGTCAAAAATCTTTCAACGGAAGAAATTGTTAAATTGGATTATAAGCAGTTCGATTTTTCTGGTCATCAATTTGGGATTGGGGTAATGGAAACAACTAACAAAGATTTTGGGTTGGAGCGAAAAGTGGAAATTCTGGAAATTTTAAAAAAAATTAAAATAGAGCAGAATTTAGAAGCGGTTTATTTTTCGGTGATCGATATTTTAAAAGAAGAAAATTGGACGCTTTGTTCTGGAGATAAGGGAAGAGAGTTGTTTGTAAAACTTTTTGAAGCGAGGGAATTTGAAGAAGTTTTATTTGCGAAAGGCTTAATTTCAAGAAAAAAAGAAATTGTGCCAGTGTTTGAAAAACATTTTAGTAAATGAGGTGATTATAAATTCGTTAATCTATTAAGCTATTAGAAATGTCTAAAAAAATTGAAGCGAAATTCGAGATGGAAAAAATTGCTGGATCTAAAATTAAATTAGAAATGGTTTTGTCAGCTAAAGCTTTTGAAAAAGTTATCAAGCAGGTGGCGGAACATTTATCAAAAAGTATTAAAGTGGATGGTTTTCGAAAAGGAAAAATGCCTTTCAATGTTGTTAAAAAAACGGTGGGAGAAGCTCAGTTATTGCAAGAAGGAGCAGAAGAAGCGATGAAGCAAAATTATGTGGATTATGTGGTGGAAAATAAATTGGAAGTAATCGGTCAGCCGGAAGTTCAGTTCAAGAAGTTGGCGATGGGGAATGATTTGGAAGCGGAAATTAAAGTGGCTATTTTACCAGAAATTGAATTAGGGAAAAAATGGAAAGAAGAGACGGCCAAGATTAATAAGAAAAATAAGAAAGACGAGATTAAAATTGAAGATTCTGAAATTCAAAGAGAGCTGGAAGTTTTGGCGAAACAGAAGGCCAAAATTAGCACAGTGGATCGAGCAGTAGAGAAAGGTGATCAAGTTCAGGTTGATTTTGAAGCGTTCAAGGACAATGCAGTTTTGGAAGGTGGCTCTGCCAAAGACCATACTTTGATTATTGGTGAGAACAAGTTTATTCCAGGCTTTGAAGATAATTTAATTGGAATTAAAGCGGGTGAAATTAAAGAATTTGAGCTTAGTTTTCCTAAAGAATATCAACAAAAACATTTGGCTGGTCAGAAGGTGACTTTTAAGGTCGTTATGAAAAATGTTCAAAAAAGGGAATTGCCAGAACTTAATGACAAGTTCGCTTCTGGGATTGGTAAATTTAAAAACTTAGCGGAACTTAAGACGAATATTAATGATGGTTTGAAATCGGAAAAAGAAAATCAATTGAAGCAGAAACTGCATATGGAGATTTTGAATAATTTAATTGATAAATCTAAAATTGAAGTTCCAGATGTTTTGATTACGGCCGAAATTGAAAAAATGAAAATGGAGCTAGAGGGTCAGTTGTCTCAAATGGGATTGAATAAAGAAACATATTTGCAACAAGTAGGAATTACAGAAAGCAAATTAGAAGAACAATGGAAAGAAAAGGACGCTCCTAAGAGAGTAAAAGCTTCTTTGATTTTGCGGGATTTATCTTTGGAAAATAAACTTACTCCAGCTTCAAAAGATATTCAAGAGCGAGTGAATCAAGTTATGCAACATTTTCAGACAATGTCACAAGGGAAGAAAAATGAAGATTTAGATGTTAATAGGATTTATAATAATATTAAGAATGAGATGACTAATGAAATGACGCTGGAATATTTGTTGGGACTTTAAACTTTTGGCGTGTTTCTTTGTTGTGCTAAGCCGTAGTCTCGGCGAAGGTTAGTTGAAACTTTTGTTGTTCATTTGATGTGCTATAGGCATACCTCTTTCGCTACTCAGTTTCGCCCTCGCCTCGCTAAAGCTATGGCGGAGCGGGTCGAATTTTCCTCAAAGTATTAAGCCTATTTTTTAGAGATTTAATTTTAAATTTCGGTCAAGGGCGGCTTCGTCTATGGCGAAAATTTAAATAACCAAACTTCTGGATTCCCGCCTTCGCGGGAATGACATGCTTAATTTGAGATTTGTTTGCAACTTGTAGTTTATGTCTTGTATCTTAAATTAATTCTTAAATTAATTTTATTATGTTGATACCAACTGTTATTGAAAAGACTAGAGATGGGGAAAGGGCTTTTGATATTTATTCCAGGTTGTTGAAGGAGCGAATAATTTTTTTAGGAACTGATATTGATGATAATGTGGCTAATTTAATTATTGCCCAGTTGTTGTTTTTGGCATCAGAAGATCCTAAGGGCGAAATTAAGCTCTATATCAATTCAGGCGGAGGAAGTGTCTCAGCGGCTTTGGCTATTTATGATACTATGGAATATATTAAGCCCAAGGTTTCAACGATTTGCGTTGGTTTGGCAGCTTCGGCAGCCGCTATTTTGTTGGCGGTGGGAGAGAAGGGACGACGATTTTCTTTACCCAACAGCGAGATAATGATTCATCAGGTTATGGGTGGGGTAAGTGGTCAGGCGACTGATATCGATATTCACGCTACGCATATTTTGAAAACCAAAGAAAAGTTGAATAAAATTTTAGTTAAACATAGCGGTCAGCCTTTGGCGAAAATTAGGAAAGATATGGAACGGGATTATTTTATGAGCGCTGAAGAAGGTTTGCAGTATGGAATAATTGATAAGATTATTAAAAAGGCTTAACTGTGATTGGAAACAATTCTTAAATATCTTTGTAGCCGGCTTTGATATTGACTTTGGTGTCCTTTTGATTTAGAATGTTGTAAGTGATTGTAAAAAGTCACTTTATGTTTGTTTAAAAGATTAATTAAATACATTTATGTTAGTAATTCGATATAGACGAATAGGAAAGAGAAATTTTGCTCAATATAAGATTGTTGTAGCGGAGAAGGCTTTTTCAGTTAAGGGACGATTTTTGGAAGCTTTGGGAAGTTATAATCCTCACAACAAGGAAGCAGTTTTGAAAGAAGACCGAATCAATTATTGGATGAGTGTTGGAGCTCAATGCTCTGATTCAGTTCATAATTTATTGGTTTCTAAAGGCGTTGTAAAGGGAAGTAAAAGGAAGGTTGACGTGAAAGGTGATTCTAAAGAAGAAACTTCCGAAGAAAAAGCTGCTAACAAAAAAGAAGATAAACCAGAGATTAAGACTGTTCCAGCTGAAAAAAAGGAAGAAGTGAAAGTGGAAGAAAAAACCGAAGAAAAGGCTGAAGTGAAAGAAGAAGTAAAGGTAGCAGAAAAAGTTGAAGAAAAAACTGAAGTGAAAAAAGAAACTAAAAAAGAGGAAAAAGCGGAAGTAAAAAAACCAGAAGTAAAACCAGAGAAATAATAGATTTACTTTTTATATTAAAAATTAAGAACCCTCTTGCTGGAGGGTTTTTGTTTTTATTCAAATTGTTTGACGGTTTGTCATCAAACTGATATTCTTTATCCATAATAAATAAACTGAAACTAATGAAAAAAATAGTTCCTTTGGGGAAAAATGTTTTAATTAAAATAGCTGAAATAGAAAAAGTGACAAAAGGCGGAATTATTCTTCCGGGAAAAGATGAAAATGAAAAACCGCAAAAAGGTAAAGTCGTTTCAGTCGGGGATCACAAAGAAATAGATTCTAAAATAAAAATAGGCGCTCAAGTTATTTTTGATAAATACGAAGGAACTGAAATCGAAATTGATAAGGAAAAATTTGTGATAATTAAAAGTAAGAAAATTTTAGCAGTTGCTGAATAACTTATTTTATACCATTTTCAATCAACCAATGCCCATTAAGTTGCAGAAAACTTGGGTGAGTAGTGGCTGATTGAAAATGGTATTATGATAAGTAAAAACCCCGTTATAGCGGGGTTTTTGCTTTGGTTGGAAACAGTCCTTTGGTAATGGTTTTTTTAGAATCCTAAAAAGCCAGAATCATCGACCACTAATAAACTAAAAATTGTATTGTCATCTAGATAATAAAGAGTTTGATTTTTTTTATTATAGAGTAAATTTTTATCTTGAATTTCTTTTTCGGTGGTTATCAAATTAGCAATATTAGTGTGATTTCTTGGGTCGACTTCAAAGGTTTTAATATTATTACTAGTGGAAACGATTATATTTTCGTAGCTGTCCATCCATTGAACATTTTTGATTAGTTCTGAAGAACGAGTAATGGTTATTTTATCACCAAAATATCTTTTGGGTTGGATTTCCCAATCTCTAAGCATATAATACCAAACTTCATGTTCATTCCAGCAAAGCAGTTTTTTTCCGTCATCGGAAAATTGAACTCCTAGAATTTTTTCGCTAGGCTTAAGGGTCGATATTAAATTCTTTTTATTATTCTCGTTATGCAACAAGCTTTTTTCATCAGTGTTAATGAAAATTCGATATTCATCATAAGCGGTTATTTCTGTCGATAATGTTTCATCTTCAATCAACATTGGTTCAGTGGTAATTTGCTCTTTGTTTTTAAAATCAGTTTGTTTAACTTTCCAAATGATGTTGTTAGGCAGTTGACTGAAATAAATACTGTATTCAGCGAAATCAAAACCATTAACATTTTTAGCGATTAATTGAACTGTTTCTTTTTTGTAATCAAAAGAAAAAAGATTATTTTTGTCAGTTAAAATAGTAATTTCATTTTCTTCGTTAAACATCCATCTGGCTTGATTGATGTTTTCATTTTTGAAAAAATTATTTAATATTGTAAATTCAGTGGTTTCTTCTTCATCGACATCTATTATTAAATGTTGTTTTTGATTTTTGCTATCAATAGCAGGCAATATTATTTTTTTATGATTGGTGTTCCATTCAACATTTAGGCCTTCTTCTTTTGGTATAAAATTAAATTCTTCGGTGGTAAAGAGCAATTTTGATTCAGAATTTTTGGTGTTCAAAAGATAAATTTTTCTTTCAGAATCATTTTTTGAAAATAAAATTAATTCATCATTGTCATTAGGTGATAAGAATATTTGTTCAATTTTATCGGAAGTATCGAAAGGAATGATTTCTGGATTATTTTTTTCAGGGAATAATAAGACATTCCAAAACTCAGTTGAAATTCCGGAATGAACCTCAATTTCTTTTTCCCAATCAAGATAGCCGGGCTTAGAACAAGTCAATTTATATTTTCCGGGTTTTACGCCGTTGATGGTGTTGGAGCCGTTAATGACATTTAGATTAGCGTTTTCTTGTTTCTCTCCGTCGATATAAATATTGATATCCTTTGGCCAACTTTTGATTGTAATAGAACCACTATGAATGAAAATATTATTTTCTAAATTAAATCGATAACCTTGAGCAAATAAAACAACCGTGGGAGCGACCAAGGCGAAAAGAAAAATAAAAAACCACATAAACAATCTTCTTTGAGTCCGATTCATATAAAATTATTAAAATTATTTTTTGAAAATTGATAAATTTCGTAACCCGTCTCACTAGAGCTTGCCGAGGCAGGCAAAACTGTGACTGCGAACAGTCCCTATAATACTACAAAGAGCCAAAAATGTCAAAAAAATTGACTTGTTTTTTAAATTTTTTTTGTTAAGATAGTGTTATGAATGTTAGAAACAAGAAAAGAGTAAAAATTACTTTAGTTATTGCTTTGGCAATTTTATCGATTTTGATTGCTAACCCGAAAAAAACCGGGATTGTTTGGGTTGATAAAATATCTGATAAATTTGAAATTAATTTAGGTTTAGATCTTCAGGGCGGAGTTCATCTGCTTTATGAGGCTGATATGTCCAATATTAAAACTGAAAACAAGAAAGAAGCCCTAGAGGGAATTCAGGATGTAGTTAAAAAAAGAATCGATGCTTATGGGGTGGCTGAGCCAATGGTTCAAACTTCTCAATTTGGAGATGTGCATCGTTTGATTGTAGAGCTTCCCGGAATTGCTAACGCTGAAGAAGCTAAAAATTTAATAGATAAGACTCCTTTATTGGAATTTAAAGAGCAAGACACCGAAGCTGGTTTGAGCGATGAAGACAGGGAGTCTATTCAAAGCTATAAGGAGGTGCAGATGGAAAAAGCCAAGGAAATTCTTGATAAAGCTTTAAACGGAGAAGATTTTTCAGAACTAGCCAAGGAAAATTCTCAAGATTTTGAAACATCTCAAAAAGGGGGAGATTTAGATTTTTTCAAAAAAGAAGAAATGCCGGAAAAATTTTCCGAAATAGTTTTTTCCGAAAATTTAAAAAAGGGAGAGATTTTTAGTGAAATAGTGGAAACGGAAATTGGATTACATATTGTAAAAAAAGAAGATGAAAGAGAAATCGACGGAGAAAAAGAAGTTAAGGCTTCTCATATTTTGTTTATGGTGCCGAGTGAGGATCAAATTTTGGCTCAGAAACAGCAATCTTTTAAAGATACTGGATTGACTGGACAGCAATTGGAAGAATCGCAATTAAGATTTAATCAACAAACCAACGAATCTGAAGTTGGGTTGGTTTTTGATGACGATGGGAAAGAACTCTTCAAGGAAATAACCGAAAGAAATCAAGGAAAACCAGTGGCTATTTATTTGGATGGAGAAATCATTAGTGAGCCAACGGTTCAGGCGGTTATTCGCAATGGTGAAGCGGTAATTAGCGGTAATTTTACAATTAAAGAAGCTAAAGAGTTGGTTCAACGATTGAACGCGGGAGCTTTACCAGTGCCAATCAATTTGATTAGTCAGCAAAGCGTTGGTCCAAGTCTGGGAAAAATATCGCTAGAGAAGAGTCTTAAAGCGGGTCTAATCGGTTTTACCGCTGTTAGTATCTTTATGATTTTATATTATCGAATTTTTGGTTTAATTTCGGTTATCTCCTTGACACTTTATACGGCTTTGATGGTTTCAATTTTTAAATTATCTTCAGCTACTCCTTTCTCAATAACTTTAACTTTATCTGGAATTGCAGGTTATATTTTATCAGTTGGAATGGCAGTCGATGCGAATATTCTAATTTTCGAGAGAGTTAAGGAGGAAATTAGAAGTGGAAAAAGCTTACGAATAGCGGCTGATGAAGGATTTAAAAGAGCTTGGTTATCAATTCGAGATGGAAATGCTTCGACTTTAATAACGGCTTTGGTTCTAATGGTATTGGGGACCGGATTTATTAAAGGTTTTGCTTTGACCTTGATGATTGGAATATTAGTCTCTATGTTTACCGCAATTGTTATTACTCAAATGATTTTAAAATTTATTTTAATAGAGCGGTTTGAGAAATATAAATTTTTGTTTATAGCTGGAAGCAAAAAAAATAAAAAATAAAAATTGTGGTTGAAAGTGATCTTATTAAAAGTAATTTTCTAGAAAGAGAGGTGATAAAAAATGATTAGTTTTTACAAAATTTTAGCAGACGGATTCTTTGTTTTATCTGTTTTAGCTATTTTCGCAGCAATGGTTGGGTGGCTTGTCGATGATATTTGGTTAGCTTCGACTCAATGGTTGTTGTTGGGTATTTTTAGTATGTTGGTTGCTATTTATACTAAATTAAGCGCTAAAGAAGATTTAGAAATAATGAAAAAATATAAAGCTGATAAGAAAAAATAATGAAAAAAAATAAGTTAGCTATTTTTGACATTGACGGAACAATTTTTCGGAAGAATTTACATTTTGAATTATTGACTGAATTAGTTTATTCGGGTGTTTTCAAAAAAACTACTCGAGAGGAACTGCTTGATTTGTATGGCGATTGGGTCAATCAAAGACATACTTATGAGCAACATCGTGATAAAATGGTGGATCTTTATCGAGAGAATATAGTTGGTTGTCGAGAAAGTGATATAAAAGACGTTGCCAAAAGAGTCGTTGAATCGAATGCCCAAAGAGTTTATATTTTTACCAAGGGCTTGATAGCAGAGCTTCGCCGAGATCATTACCTGATTATTGTTTCGGGTTCACCAGTTGAAATTGTTAGTGAATATGCTAAGTATCTTCAATTCGATAAATTTTTCGGAAGTGTTTACGAAGTAGATTCAAAAGGTCTTTATACTGGAAAAGAACTCTTTGTTCCAATCTGTAATAAAGACGAAGTAATTCTTGATTTTGCTAAAAAAGAAGGACTCTCTTTCGTTGATTCAATCGGGGTTGGCGATACGGAATCTGACGCTAAATTTCTTAGTTTAACAAAAAGGGCGATTGCTTTTAATCCCAACAAAGGGCTAAAGGCCATTGCCGAATTTGAAGATTGGGAGATCGTAGTTGAGCGAAAGGACGTAATTTACGAAATAAGTCAACCAAATGAATGAATTTTTTGAATTTTTCATTGGTCGAATGCTTTGGATATGGATGCCTCTTTATTCTTTGTATCGAGTGATAAAAGATATTGTAGAAATTGATTATAAAATAGATGATTAAACGGAAAAAATTTTTAATTATTTTCGTGTATTATTATCTGCCGGTCTTTTTATGGCTGGGATTAATTTTTTATTTGTCTTCTATTCCGGGCTTAAAATCCGGGGCTTCATTGTCAACTGAAATTTTTTTAAGAAAATTGGCTCATATTTCTGAATATTTAATATTGGTGTTTCTTTTTTGGAGAGTTTTTGTTCTTCATCTAAAATTTTCTTTATCAAAGGCTAATATAATTACATTTCTTTGTTGTTTTTTTTACGCTGCTAGCGACGAATTTCATCAATTTTTTGTTCAAAATAGATCGGGTCGTCCTTTCGATGTTTTGGTTGATTTAATTGGAATAATCGGAGGCATTTTTTTATTTAGTTTGATATTGAAAATTAAAAAAAATAAATGAAAGGGCTCGCATTTTTTTTAATGGCTTTGGTTCTATCTGGTTTTTTAAACTTTATTTTAGTGGTTTGGGCAAAGAAAAAGCCAAAATTTTTTTTTAGAATTGGTGGAATAGCGATTATTAGTTCTTTCGTTATTTCAATTTTAATTATTCCAGAAATTGTGATTAGTCTTGAATTGCGGGCGATTTTGATTGGATCAATAGCAATTTTGTTTTTTGGATTTTGGGATGATTATAAAAGCTTTAATTGGAAAATTCAAATTTTATTTCAATTATTTTTAGCTTTAATCTTAATTTGGTTCGGATTTGAAATCGATTTAATTTCATTTTCGGGCAGAGAGTTATTGAGATTGGATTTTTGGAATTTTGTTGTTTTCGGGAATTATTTTTCAGTTATTAGTAGTTTGTTTATAGTTTTTTGGTTGATGGGAATTATTAATGCGGTAAATTGGCTAGATGGTTCGGACGGATTATTATCAATAGCTGGAATTTTGTCTTTGCTAGCAGTTTTCTTTGTTAGTTTGAGACCAGAAGTTAACCAACCGGCTTTGGCGATAATAAGCTTAGTTGGAATTGGCTCATTCTTAGGATTTTTTATTTTTAATTTTCCCTTAGCTAAAATTGAAGCGGGAACAAGCGGTAGTTATTTCGGAGGTTTTTTGTTGGCGTCATTGGCGATTATGGCTGGAACAAAAATTGCTACTACCATGGTTGTTCTAATTTTGCCGGTAATGGATTTTGGCTGGGTGATAATTGAAAGATTAAAAGAAGGTCAATCAATTTTTAAGAGAGACGACAAGAAAAGACACTTACATTATAAATTATTAAAACAAGGCTTTAGTCAAAAACAGATTTTATTGGGGTATGGAATATTTTTAAGTTTGGCTTTGCTGGTTAGTTTTTTCGTTGTAAATCAAACTCAAAAAATAATATTGCTAGGAACAGAATTCATAATGATTTTATTTTTTATGATAAGTTTGTCTAGGAAGAATATTTTTAAAAAAATGCAAATGAATTTTAAAAAGATATTGCTGAATCCTCTCTGGGTGATTATTTTCGTTGCTGTGGGTTTAATATTTTTTAGTTTTCAACAGAGAAAGGAAAATCGAAATAATTTGCAACTTAATGCCCAAATTGAAATAAATCAAAAGAAGATTTCAAGCGTTCAAATAGTTCAAACACCAGAAGAAGTTTATAGAGGTTTGAGTGAGGTTGAATTTTTACCGAGAGAAAATGGAATGTTATTTATTTACAACAAGTTAAGTTCTTCTCCTCATGTTATGAGGGATATGAATTTTGATTTAGATTTTATTTTTTTGAGAGATGGCAAGATTGTTTTTTTGAAAGAAAAAGTTTCTAAAAATTTTGAAGGTGTTATTGAATCGCCGATTCCTTGTAATCAAGTTTTGGAAGTTAAAGCTGGTGAAATTAATCGTTTAAAAATAAAAGTGGGAGACCAAATTGAAATAAAAAAAGGTAATTATTCTAATTTTTAAAAATTATTTTTTAAAAATTATTTTCCAACATAGTTTTAAGAATATTTTTTTCGACTTCAATCGGATTTTTTTTATTAAAATTTATTTCCAATATTTGTCCAAAATTTTCAATTTCATAAGCTTCGGATAAAATTTTCATTTTTCTTTCGTCGACAATTTTTAGCAAAGCTTTTGTTTGATTATTTTTGTTGACATAAATTATTATGCAAGTTTGATTTTGGGGAAAACTCTTTTGTAATTCTTCTAAAACAGCTTCTATAATGTCTTCGTTTGAATTGCTTTGAATAAAATCTTCTTGAGAAACTAATGACCAAATAATTTTATTTTCTTTGTCCCAGTTTAAGCGAGCCATAATTCGCCCCCATAGCTTTAGAAAGGCTAAATCCTTAGTTCTGTACAAATAACGCATAATTGTTGGTTGATCGGCTTTGTGTTTCATTAGTTTGGCAGACAAATCCATTGCTTTGGGCGAAGTGGTCGGAATTTGGAAGCTTTCAGTGGCAGCGATAATCCCAGTTAACAAAGCCTGGGATATTTTTTTGTCGATTAAGTCTGGATAATGTTCTAAGATTAATTCTGCTATTATTTCTCCGACAGAAGAAGCGGTGTCTTCAATTATATTAACTTGACCATAATTTTCATTTTTGGGATTGTAGTCGATATTAATTTTGGGAATTTCAAAAAATAAATCAGTGTTGTTGAGATAGGTGCCCTGAAGTCTTTCGAGACAAGGAGTTCCTATTATTATGATTAAATCAAATTTGAACTTTGCCGGAATAAAAGAAAAATCTTTGGGATTTATCGCTCCTTTTTCTGGAGTGATGTTTATAATATATTCTTCTGCTTTCTTTTCAGTTTTAACTTCTAAAATTCTATTTTCTTTGGTGTTGAATATTAATTTGAAATCTCTAAGTCCATTCAGGTTGCTGATTGTTTTGATTGGTTTAGGAAGAAAGGATATTTTATTGGAATCTTTTTTAGCGGAAAACAAGGTGGCGTCTTTTCCAATTTTTTCAAGCAAATACATCAAAGCAAAAGAAGAAACTTTGACGTCAATTGAATTTTCTGGAGAAATTATTAGGATTTTTTTTGATTTTTTGATTATTTTTTTGAAATCTTCAAGTGAATTTAACATTGATTTTCAGTGAATTAAATAATTATTTTAGAGTTTTTTGAAATAAATTTTTAGTAAAAATGTTTTTTTCAACCAATATTGAAACAACTAGTGAATAAAAAATAATAACATATTTAAAGATAAGTTCAACAGTTTTTTTATAGGAAAAAAGCTGAAAATATTTTTATGAAATAAATAAATTTACTTAATTCATTTTTGTGTTAAACTAAATTAAATGGTTTTGCCTTGGTAAATCTTGCAACAAAACTATGGCTGGAAATAGTTCCATAAAATAAAATATTAATTAAAACAAAAAAATGAAGAAAGAATCACACCTTATTTTTTCGATGGCGGTTATGTCAATTTTGTTGACTGGAGTGGCAATTTTTGCGACAAGTAGAATCATTGCTAGCGAAAAAAATAACAATGGGTTAAACGAAAGAGCGGAAGTTGAAAATAATAAAAATGACGAAAAAAAGGAAGAGATAAAGTCGACAAAAGAAGAATTAAAACCTGAGGTTAAATTAAAAATAGAAGAAAAAGAGAAAGAGCAAAATCAAAACCAGGAAAAAGAAGAAAATAAAAATATAGAGAAAGAAGAAAAAAAAGAAAGCAAAGAAGTTAAAATAAAAGGAATTGTTGAGGATGCCAAAGAGGTTGAATATAAACTAATAAAGGAGGGCAGTGTAGAGCCTAAAATATATCTTGGTAAAGGAGAAATGACTAATAAAGAAACTGAGGAAGAAGGCGAAGAATGGTCTTTGGAATATGATTTTTCAAATGTTCCTAATGGTAATTACGAGCTTTACGCGGATGTCAAAAATGATTATGGAACTTATTCTTCTGGAAAAACTGCAATAAAAGTTGAGGATGAAACGGGAGTTGAAGCTAAAGAAGAAAATTTAACTAATGATCAAAATCAAATTGAAAATTCTTCAATAGTTGTTAATAATTCTCGGGATAATGCTTCATCTTCTGATTCGGCTAGTCAAAAATTAAAAGAAATTCAAAAGATTGAAGAAGAAATTAAAAATGATAGTTCTCTTGGTGAAGAACAAAAACAAGAAAAGCTTACCGTTCTTAGTCAAGAGAAGCTTGAAATTAAAGAAGAATTTAATTTCAGAAAACAAGCTGAGCAATTGCTGGCAAAAGAAGATGGGAAAAATTTAAGTGAAGAAGAAAAACGAAAATTTCAAGAAATTAAAAATACGTTAAAAGTCGATAGCGATGGAGATGGATTGCCTGATTATGAGGAAGAGCGAATCGGTTCTGATCCTTTCTCTGCTGATAGTGATCAAGACGGTTATTTAGATGGGGATGAAGTTAAAAATGGTTATAATCCTCTTTTGGCAGCTTCTGAAAAAGGAGCCGACAAGATTGTTTTTCAAGAACCCAAGGTAAATGGTCAGGAAAATAGTTTTTATCGAGTTGAGAAAGTTGAAGCACAAAAAGAAGAAAATAATCCAGAAAAAATAGCTGGTGTGAAAATGAGCGGAAAAGCTTTGCCTAATTCATTTATTACTTTGTATATTTATTCTGATCCAGTGGTCGTCACGGTCAAGACTGATGAAGATGGAAATTGGTCTTATATTTTGGATAAAGAATTGGAAGACGGAAATCATGAAGTTTATGCTGCTGTGACAGATAATACCGGACAAATAACTTCTAAAAGTAAAGCCTTTGCTTTTGTTAAAACCGCTCAAGCTATTACACCTCAAAATCAAATAGCTAGTAATCTAAGTCAAAAACAATCACCGATGGAACAACAGAGAAATAGTATAATTATTTTTGTGGCGGTAATTTCAATTTTTTCTCTGCTTACTGCTTTGATTTCAATGGGATTGTTATTTAAAAATTATAGAAAAAATCAGATAATAAAATAAATAGTTTATTAAGGGATTGTTTTCAGTCACACTTTTTACTGCCCGTCTCGCTAAAGCTTGCCTAGGCAGGCAAAATCGTGCTTAGAAATAGCCCCATTACATCGATGAAAAAAATCTTGAACGAAATCTTTGAATTGTTGGAAAACAATAGAAGCATTCTTTATTCGGCGGTTCTTATTTTAGCTATTCCAGCTATTTTATTTGCTAGTTCTTATTATAGTTTGAATCAATTTGAGAAAAACTTTAATCATCTGATACAAACCAAGGGAATTTTACTGGAAAATGTTTTCGTGGCTAGTTTGAATAAAGATGAAAATTTGGATAATCCAGCGGAACTTCAAGGAAAAATTTCTCGGATTATTCAGGAAAATCAAGATGTGGAGGAGTTAAAAGTAATAGCGATTGGAAATAGTAAGGAGGAAAATAAAATTTTAGCGTCTTCTAATGAAAATGAAATAGGGGAAAAATCTGAAGATTTTAAGGACTTTTTAGCAGTTGGAATTTCGGAGGGAGTGGCCGGAATTGTAGTTGAGAACGGAACGAGATTTTGGGAGATTGTTAAAGAAGCTGAAATGGGTAATGACCAGAGTGCTTTGATTAAAGTAAAATTGTCTTTGGCAGAAATTGACCAATCTTTTCAGCGAAGTATTAATCGGACTTACTGGGTGATTATTTTGGCGTCATTGATACTGATTTTGTTGGTGACGAATTATGTTCGATTAAGTCGCTATGTTTTGATGTATAACAAAATCAAAGAAGTAGACGAAATGAAAGACGATTTTGTTTCAATGGCTAGTCACGAGCTAAAAACTCCTTTAACGGCTATAAACGGCTATTTGGATTTATTGGGATCAGCCAAGAAAAAACTCAATAAAGATGAAAGACATTTTTTAGACAATATCCAAGTTTCAGCGACTCGGTTGAAGGCTCTAGTGGAGGATATGCTAGAAGCTTCTAGACTTGAGCAAGGACGAATTTCTTTTGAATATTCGATAGTTTCAACGGCGGAATTATCAGCCAGGGTAATCGATGCTTTATTGCCGAAAGCTAATGAAAAGAAATTAGGGCTTTCTTTGAAGAATCGATTGACTAAAGATGAAGATTTAATAAGTGTCGATTCAGGGCGATTAGAACAAATTTTAATTAATTTAATTGGTAATTCAATCAAATACACTCAAAAAGGCGCAATAGAGGTAGTAATTAGTCGAGAAAACAAGAAAGTTTGTATTGCAGTTGAAGATACCGGAATTGGAATGACCTCCGCTGAGCGAGAAAGTCTTTTCGGCAAATTTAGTCGAATTAGAAATGAACAAACCAGCCAGGTAGAAGGAACTGGATTGGGGTTGTGGATTACTAAGCAATTGGTAGAGCAGATGAAAGGGAAAATTTCGGTGGAGAGTATTAAGGGCAAAGGTTCTAGATTTTTCGTGGCTTTCAAGGGAACTGAGAAAAAATAGTAAAAATAGGCATAATAACTTAAAGCTGATTTGGTCTAAGAATTAGCTTTTTGGTTTTTAGCGGTTTTTCGAGAATTCCCCAGGGTTTAACCGCTGTATTCACAGAGGTTAAACCCCTGGGAATTTGTGCTATTGACAAAAGTCTTGTTTAGGTGTATAATTGTATATTAAAGATAGAAATGAAAGTTGTTTCGGGATGAGTTTTTATTCCAGAAACAGCTTAAAAATTTAATTAATTTCTGGCTTAAAAAGTCGGAAAAAGGGGGAAAGATGAAGAAAATTATTGCAAGAATTATTAGTTTAGTGGTTGTGATTTCAGTGGTTGTTATTCTTACTGGATGTGGCGCAAGTCATGAGAAGTATCGGGGTCATGAAAATGCTCCGTTTACTCAAATTCAGACTTTGCAGATCAATCCGAATGGGTTGAGTCCGGTTCAGTATGATGAGCTGATGAAGCGTTGGGCTTTGTTTAACGCTAACTCTAGACAGAGTATTGATAATAATGCTCGAGCTGCGAACGCTGAACGGCAGTGGACGTCCGAAGGAGGGAACTATCGGCACGATTCCTCTAGGGGAATTCAAAACATTTTTAAAGGGGCTACTAGCTCAGCTAGTCAAACCTTTGATCGTGAAATACAAAAGGTTGTAAGAGATTCTGTGAGGAGTCTCTTCGGAAATTGAATTTAATCAGGATTGATTTACTGAGAATGTTAGAAGTCTGATCAAAAATTTGATTAGGCTTCTTTCTTTTGCAAAAATTAGTGGCCATCATAGTAGCATCTATAGAGGTCTCTATAGATGCATCTATTTTGTTTTGGGGATAAGAAGATTAATCTTTTGTTATTTTTGTTTTTATCTTGTCATTCCTGTCTCCGTCTTCACGAGGATAAACTCCGGCGGGAATCTAGAAGAAAAAATAAAAGATGCAAAGGTCTGGATTCCCGCCTCCGCGGGAATGATAAACTTATTAATACTTCACGTTAAATACTGTTTACTTTATGCTAGATACTAAATACTCAATACTAAATACTCAATACTTTTCAACATTTCATTCACAATCCTCAATTTTACTAAAACTAGAAATGTGCTAATATGATAGAATAGTTCAGAAAATTAATTCAAAAAAACCAAAATGGCAGAGAAAAATTCAAAAAAATTTGATAAACCTAAATTTGACCCTAAAAAACCAGCTAAAACTAGTTTGTATCAAGATAAACTTCGAATGCCACCTAATAATATTGAAGCGGAAATTTCGACTTTAGGGGCTTTGATGATTGATAAGGATGCGATTACTAAAGTAGCCGATATTATTTGTCCGGATGATTTTTATAAAGATAAAAACGGGCGAATTTATGAAACCATTATGGAGCTTTATCAAGAGCAAGAACCCTTGGATATTTTGAGCGTTTCTTCAAAGCTAAAAGATAAAAAATTATTAAAAGAAATTGGCGGGCGAGTTTATTTGACGGAATTGATGAATGCGGTTCCTTCGGCGGCTAATGTGGTTTCTTATGCTAATTTGGTGCGGAAAAAATCAGTTTTGAGAAATTTAATTCAAACGGCTTCGGAAATTGTGGAAATGGGTTATGCAGAAGAGAAACCAATCGATGAAATTTTGGATAAAGCCGAACAAAATCTTTTTTCAGTAGGGCAAAAATCAGTTAAGCAAGATTTTGCGCCAATGAGTACTTTGTTGGAAAAAGCGTTTGTGCGAATTGATGAAATGCATAATAATGCTGATAAATTTCGGGGGATTGCGACTGGGTTTACGGATTTAGATAAATTGTTGTCGGGTTTGCAAAAATCAGATTTGATTATTTTAGCTGCTAGGCCTTCAATTGGAAAGACTTCTTTTGCTTTGAATTTAGCGATAAATGCAGCGGTGAACGATAAAGCTTCAGTGGGAGTTTTTTCTTTGGAGATGTCCTCCGATCAATTGGTGGATAGAATGTTATCAACACAATCGGGGGTTAATCTTTGGAATTTACGAACGGGAAATATTGCTTCAGATTCGGAAGATGATG
This sequence comes from uncultured Bdellovibrionales bacterium, assembly GCA_964643985.1. Lineage (GTDB taxonomy): Bacteria > Patescibacteriota > Minisyncoccia > Moranbacterales > DUUL01 > UBA2773. The sequence goes on from CAZXUS010000002.1 coordinate 57,927, forward strand.
ATTTTCAAAAAATTGGAGATGCAATGGGAGTTTTGTCCGAAGCGGCGATTCACATTGATGATAGTGCCACGGCTAATATTATGGAGATGCGAACAATGGCGAGACGTTTACAGGCCGATAAGGGTCTGGATTTACTGGTTATTGATTATTTGCAATTAATGGAAGGGCGAGGAAAACATAGTGATAATCGAGTTCAGGAAATTTCGGAAATTTCTCGAGGTTTGAAAAACCTAGCCAAAGAATTAAATGTGCCAATCGTCGCCTTGTCTCAACTTTCTCGAGCCGTAGAAAATCGAAGTCCTCAAATTCCGAAACTTTCCGATTTGAGAGAATCTGGTTCAATTGAGCAGGACGCGGATGTGACGATGTTTTTGTATCGAGAGGATCGGGAAAAACCGGAAACAGAAAATAAAAATATCGTGGAAGTGATTGTGGCTAAGCATCGGAATGGACCGGTGGGGAATGTGGCGCTATACTTCGACGAAAAGACTACCTGTTTCAAGAATCTCGAAAAGTACAAGGCAGAAAATTAAAAATCTGGCAAATTTCTTTGTCAAAGTCTCCGGTTTTTTGTCGCCGCACTAATCTAATGCGCCTCCAAAAAATACTCAACTTTTCCTCGAACTTTGCTCATATTTATAATTTCGAATTCGAAGAATAAAATTTTCCAGATTGGCTGATTTTTTTGCTTGCCCGTCTTGCGTTGCTTACCGAGGCGGACCTCGCCATAGCTTTAACGAAGGTGGGTCAAAACTTTCGCGATTCATTCAATGTATCTTTCAATACATTTTATTGTATCGCTCGGTTTTTCCTCAAAATCATCTCAATTTTAAAAGTTTTTAATTTTTTTAAATTTAAAATTATAAAGTTTTCGTCACCAGTAATCAGTCACCAGTAATCAACAGGACGTTGAAATTTGTGACAAGTAATTGCTGATGACTGATGACTAATGACTTATTCATGTTTCCAAAACTATTTCAAAAATTAATAGATCATTTTACGGAATTGCCTTCAGTCGGTCCAAGAATGGCGGAACGGTTAGTCTTGTATCTTTTTAAGCAGGATAAAAAAAAGATTCAACGTTTTGCTAAAGATCTTTATGAATTTGGTTCTAATTTAAATTATTGTGAAAAATGTTTTAACATAGCTGAAAAAGATTATTGTGAAATTTGTGCTAATAAAAAAAGAGATCATAGCACGATTTGTGTAGTGGAAGATCCTTTGGATGTGATTGCGGTGGAGAAGACTCGCAATTTCAGGGGGGTTTATCATGTTTTGGGAGGAAATTTGAGCGTGATGAATGAGGATGAAATTCGAAAATTAAAAATAAATGAATTGATTGCTCGAGTTAAATCCGAGAAGCCTAAGGAGATTATTTTAGCTACCAATCCAACCACTGATGGAGAAACTACAGCCTTGTATTTGGCACGAGTTTTAAAACCTTCGAAAGTTAAAATTACTCGAATTGCTAGGGGATTGCCAACTGGGGGAGATATTGAATATGCGGATGAAGTGACGCTTGGAAGCTCAATCGAAGGCAGAAGGGAAATGTAGCAGATATAAGGATATAAGAGCGTTAAGGATATATAATACAAAGATACAAGAAGCAAGGATGTAAGGATGCAAGATACAAACAAATCTCAAATTAAAATATTTAAATTACAAACAAAAAACCTTCGGTTTTTTGAGTTTGGATATTTTAATTTGAGATTTTTAATTTGT
>CAZXUS010000003.1:0-53879 GCA_964643985.1 uncultured Bdellovibrionales bacterium
TTAAAATTTCTTGAAATTCATCTCGAGACAATTCGTTATTTAAACGTTTTTCAATACTATTTTTGAAAATATTCATTTTGTATTCAGTTTTTTTAAGAGGATATCTTTTAACAAAAAATTTACATAAAGCTAAGGCTGATTTAAAAGGCTCCGAATAATCGATTAATTGAGCTTGTTCATTAAAGATTGTCACTTCTTTAACAAATTTTTCAGCCGTTCGCTTGTCCCAGCCGGCTCCACCTTTATCCATTGAATTATTGACTTGATCAAAAAACTGCTTCTCATTTGACATTCCCAAAAGAAATTTTTTCATTGATTGTTGCGTTAAATCAGTTTGATAATTGGTAATTGGCAACATTAAATAAGAAAAAATTTGTTTGACCTTAAAAGGTGTAAGTAATTTACCAATATGCGAATTTGATAAATCCTTAAAGGAATTCATTAAAAGTCGTAAATCATTTGGAATTATTGTTTCCCTGGTAACAACCATCCTTTTTTTATTTTCTTTGTCAAATTTAGCTTTTTTATTCTTTTTAACAACCACCACTTTTTGAATCTTTCCATCTTTAACATAAACAATTCGATCAGCAAAAGCCAAATGCGCATGATCATGAGTCACCATTACAATTGTTTTTTTATCAAGCACGTTCAATTCCTTCAAAATAGCCATCACGTTATAGGTTGATTTTGAATCCAAATTACCAACCGGTTCATCCGCTAAAATTATTTCAGGCTTATTCATCAAAGCTCTAGCAATGGAAACTTTTTGTCGTTGTCCTCCGGAAATATCAGAAGGATATTTACTGCCTTGATCACCAATATTAAACCGATCCAAAAAACCTTGAGCCAATTCTCGCCTTTTTTTCAAATCAACCCCAAAAAAAACTTGAGGAAGACAAACATTATCAAGGACCTTTAAAGAGTTAATCAAATGAAAAGATTGAAAAATCATTCCGACAATATTTCGTCGATAATCAGCCTTTTCATTACTATCAAAACCGTTAATATTTTTACCCAAAACATTTATTGTTCCACTAGTCGGCGTTTCAAAACCAGCGATTGAATTCAATAAAGTTGATTTTCCACATCCAGACGGACCAAAAATTATGACCCATTCTTGTGGCTCAAATTCTAAATTAACGCTATCCAAGGCTCTGACTTGATTAGCTTCGCCTTTGTGATAAATAACGTTAAGGTCTTTAATTTCTACTATATTTTTTGTTTCTGACATTCTCCCTTTAATTTTAAATTAAAATTAATTAGCTATGTTTTCTGGATTTTCTTCAAGTAAATTAAGTTCGGTTTCTTCTTCTGTGATTGGATTCTCGTTTATTATTGGAGATTCCTCAATAATTGGTTTTTCTTCAGTCAAAACCTCTGCCTCCTTTTGATTCAAATCAGAAAGAGCTTCCCTGCCACCTTTCAAATTATCAATAATAGTTTGCAATAATTCATTATCTTCATTGGTTTCTTGAATCTTTTCAAATTCTTTTATTGCTTCAGCTCTCTTTCCTTGTTTATCAAGAACTAAACCAAATAAATAACGGGCATTGGCATATTGAGGATTTAACTTGATAGCTTTTGAAAGATAAATTTCAGCTTGATTATAGTCCTCTTGTTGATAATAGATTCTGCCTAAATCCATTTGCAATTCCGCGGCGTTTGGATAAATCTCAATGTTCTCAATAGCTTTGTTTAGAGCTTTTTCTGTTTCACCTTTTTTCTCATAAAGTCCTACCAAAGAAATATTGGCACCCACGTGGTCAGGTTTTATTTTCAAAGCCTTTTTAAGATAATCTTCCGCCATTGCTAAATATTCTAAACTTTTTTGAGGAAGTTCGATTTTATCTCCCGCTTGTTTACCGGAATTGCTTTCTAGAGTTTCTAAATCAGCCAAAGTTATCTGAACGCTTGCCATTGATTGATATATCTCTGGATTTTTGGGATCTAATTCAATTGCTTTTTGATAATTCTCGATGGCTTTTTCGCCTGAACTTTTTTGAAGAATGATAAATTCCTTATAAAGGTTGGCGATTGAAACTAGATTCAAAGAATCAGCCGGATTTAAAGTTTTAGCTTGTTCTAAGGATTGTAGCGCACTTTTAAACCGAGTGCTTATATAGTTAGATTCTTCCGGTGTTAGATTTTCCAAACCTTTTTCGGTAATTTTTTCCTTCGCTAACGCTAAATGAACTATTGATAAATCCCGATAATAAACATCACGATTGGGATCAAGTGAAACCGCTTTTGAAATCTTTTCGGCGGTTTTATTGACGTCACCTTCTTGATTACCGGCTTTCAAAGCTTGATTGAAATAAATAGCAGCTATATATTTTTGACCATGAAGATAAACTACTGCCGTAAATCCGATTATCACCAAAACAAAACCAAATGAAAGAAAAAAGGAAGTTTTTGGACTATTGGAAGTTGTAGTAAGCTCATTGGCGGTTTGACTTTTATCCTTATTATTCAAGAAATAAGTAGTCAACAGCAAAGCAAAGAACAACCACCACAGCATCAAAATGGTGATATTAGAAAAATACAAGAACAAGAAAATAGTCAAAAACAGCCAACCAACGGCCATTGAAATAACCGAATAATTATTAAAATTATTATTTTCAGCACTATTTATATTCTGAATTATTCGAATGGCCTCTTTAAACAAAATTGCAAAACCAGAAACGACTAGAAACAAAAATGAAATTATTCCTAAAAGCCCCGTGGTTGAAGCTAAAGTTAAAAAGAAACTAGTGGACTCGTTGAAATTAACCGCTGAAAACTCGCCCAAATCACTTGGTCGATGTTGCTTATAAACATTAGAAAAAGTCGCTGGACCGCTTCCTAGCATTGGATTATCTTTGAGAGAACTTAGCGAAATTTTTGTAGCAATTTCATGTTTCAAAAAAACTTCTACCGGCAAATCAACATTATTCAGAAGAGGTTTTCCTCGAAGAAAAAACATCAAAGTAAGAATTAAAAAAATCATCGGCAAAACTCTAGCTTGCGAAGGCTTCTTATTTTCAATTAGAATAGCGATTCCCAAGATAATTGCCAACATAATAAGCAAAACTATCCAAATCATTTTGAAATTGACTACTGCCAATATAAAGAATGAACCCACTGACAAAACAATCAAAAATCCCTTAATCCACTTGGAAATATCAGAAAGAAACAACGTGACGGAAATTAGAAAAACTAAAGCTATATAAATTGCAAAAATATAAACCGAACCGATTGTAGTAAAAGAAGCAATTTTAGCGAACTCAAACGGTAATAAATAAATCCCTAAAAATTGCAATACGCCAAAAAGCACTAAAATAAAACCGCCCAAAAGGAAGGCAAACATCAATTTAGCAACCCCGCTGTAATCACTGATATTATTAAAGATTAAAATGAAAAATGTGACCAGAAAAAGCATTGTCACGAAAGCATTGCTCTCGCCTCCAAAATAGCCCCACATACTTTGTTCATAATAACTTGAATAGAAAGTGCTCAAAGCGTAAATCAATAAAAATGTTAAAACTGGAATTAGCACAAAACTTTTTCGAAATCGTATTTCATTTCTCCAGGCCATTTTTCCAATCCAAGCCAAGACACTGATCCCGATTAGTCCAATCAATAAAGTTTGCTTATTAAGTTCCAACGGACTAGAAACATTAACGTAGAAAAAAATCGGTAAAAAAGCCGTCACTAAATATAAAGGAATTTTTATCAACAAATCCATTAATTTTGAATTTTTGAGACTTCTTTCTTTTTCGTTACTTTTTGTCACAACTTTATCAACACTTTTTTCCGCGATAACTTGATTTTTAACTTCTTTTCTAACATTCAAGAAATTTTTTATTTCATCTTTTTTCATTGGTGTTTTTGTTATTATTCATTAAAGTTTAAAACTAAACCGACCAAATTACTAATGGCTTAATTTCAATTATACTAATTTCTAAAAAATATGCAAATCGAATTTAAAACAAAATTTTTCAAAAAAATCCGTCCAAGTTTCTCCTTAGGTTCAACCCCAGCGAATACAGGGGTCGAACCCAAGGAAAAACTCAAAAAACCCTAGAAAATTTTTAACAAATACAATTCTAGACTTCATTTATGACTATCTATTGCCTTCCAGATAAAAATATGATAAAATCTCATTTGAAGTTGTTTGTTTTAAACTGTTTATAAGATTAAAGAAGATTTATGAAAAAGAAAATTCACCCAAAATATAATTCAGAAGTTGAGGCTAAATGCGCTTGCGGTAGCACTTTTAAAGTTGGTTCAACGGCCGAAGTTATCAATGTTGAAATTTGTAGTAAATGCCACCCTTTTTATACTGGAAAAGAAAAATTAGTCGACAGCACTGGACGAGTTGACCGATTTAAAAAACGAATGGAAAAAAGTCAAGAATTAAAAGTCAAAAAAACTAAAAGCCCTGAAAAAGAAGCTTCTGAAACTATCGAAAAAGCAGAAACTAAAAAATAGCACTCTTTATAAAAATTCCCGCTACTATTTCCAAAAATAGGCGGGAATTTTTTTATATAGGGACTGTTTCCAAATACAGTTTTATAGCGAAAAATTAGAATTTTGAGGTAAATTTTTCAAACAATTTTTGAAGCTTTAGCGTTAGTTAAGGCAATAAAATTTTTGTAAAATTTAACCAAAATTATAATTTTGTCCGCCTCGGCAAGCCTCAGCGAGACGGGCAGTAAAAAGGGTGTTTGGAAACAATCCCATGTAAGAATTGTTTCTAATATATGCTATACTTTATTTAAATAAATTTTAAACACTTTCAAATAATTTAATGAAGCAAGAAAGGCTCGATAAAATCAAAGAAAATTACGCTGAATTAAAAAAAGAGTTGGAAAATCCAGCTAATTTTTCTAATCCCGAAAAACTCAAAGGAATTAATAAGGAATTAAGCGAAAAAGAAGAACTAATTGACCAAATCAAAAAATTAGAAGAAACCCAGAGACAACTTCAAGAAAATAATAAATTTCTCAAAGAAGAACAGGATGAAGATCTTTTAGAAATGGCCAAAGCCGAAAAAGAAGAACTGGAAAATAGTTTAGAAAACTTAGAAAATACGATTGAAAAACTTCTCCTACCCTCCGACCCTCGGGATAAAAAAAATATTATCGTTGAAATTCGAGCCGGAGCTGGAGGCGACGAAGCCAGTCTTTTTGCCGCTGAATTATTCAAAATGTATTCTCGTTACGCTGAAAAAAATAATTGGCGAACTGAAATAAATAATTCAAATTCCAATGGTTTAGGTGGCTTCAAGGAAATAATTTTTGAAATTTCTGGAAAAAATGTTTACTCAAAACTCAAATTCGAATCTGGAGTTCATCGAGTGCAAAGAATTCCCGAAACTGAAAAACAAGGACGAGTCCATACTTCCACTGTCACAGTAGCGGTTCTTCCTCGAGCCGAAAAAACCGACTTAGAAATCAGACCGGACGAACTAAGAATTGACACCTTCGCCTCTTCTGGGCCCGGTGGACAATCTGTTAATACCACCAATTCCGCCGTTCGAATAACCCATCTTCCAACCGGAACGATGTCTTCTTGCCAAGATCAAAAGTCTCAACTGCAAAACAAAGAAAAAGCGATGCAAATTCTTCGCTCTAGACTTTTAGCTCAAAAAGAAGAAAAAGAGCAAGCTGAGGCTTCTTCAGCCCGAAAACAACAAATTGGAACAGGTGACCGAAGCGAAAAAATTAGAACCTATAATTTTCCTCAAGACCGAATTACTGATCATCGAATCAAAACTAGCTGGTCTAATATTGAAACAATTTTAAACGGTGAATTAGACGACATCATTAATCAAATCACTCAAAAAGATTTAGAAATGAAACTTAATGATGAAAATTAAAGAAATTCTTAAACAAGCCAACCGACAACTGCAAAAATATTCTCCGACTGCCCCCCTTGATGCGGAAATTTTATTAAGTTCAGTTTTGAAAAAAAATCGAGAATTTTTGTTTTCCAATCCTGACTATCAACCTTCTTCTCAAAAAATAAAAACTTTCAAAGCTCTAATTCAAAAAAGAATTGAGCAAGAACCGATTGCCTATCTCATTAAAGAAAAAGATTTTTACGGCCGAACTTTCGATGTTGATTGCTCGACCCTAATTCCTCGCCCCGAAACCGAACTTTTAGTTGAAAAAACCCTAGAATATTGTCATAAAGAATTTTATCCTTCCCAAAATATCGCTCTCATTGATATTGGAACTGGATCAGGTTGTATTTTAGTCTCACTTTTGAAAGAACTTCAAAAGAAGCGTTTTAGAGAATCTAAAATCAAAGCTTTCGGAATTGATATTTCAGCAAAAGCTTTAAGAATTGCTAAGAAAAATTCAGAAAGAATAGAGCTTCTTACTAAAATTAATTTTTTGAAAGGTAGTTTATTGGAACCAATTTTTGGGAAAAATTTCTCTGTTTCTAATTTTAGCAACTGCTTTCCAGCAAATACGCAACTAGTAATTACCGCTAACCTGCCCTATTTATCAGCTGACATTTATGAAAACTGCCCTAAGTCAGTTCTTGATTTTGAACCCAAAAAAGCGCTCATCGCCAAAAAAGACGGCCTAGAATTCTATTTAAAGCTCTTAAATCAGATCAAACGATTAAAACTACCTGATTTAGTTCAAAATCTTTATTTAATTTTTGAAATATCGCCGGAGCAAAAAAATCTTGCCGAAGAAGATTTTAAGAAGATTTTTCCTAACTTAAAAGTTAAATTCAGCAAAGACCTTGCCCAAAAATGGCGTTTTATTGAAATTTTCTTTTAAATGGTGTAAAATTAAAACAAGTCAATTCTTAAGATTGCAATTTAAAAATCAAAACTTTTTTCTTCTGTTCTTCCCTTTTCAGACTGTCATTCCCGCTCACATCTTGTCATTTCCGCACTCAACTTGTCATTCCCGCTTTAAACTTGTCATTCCCGCGGAGGCGGGAATCCAGAATTTTAAGATTATGACTTCTCCCCCTAGATTCCCGCCTCCGCGGGAATGACAAAGATGTTTTTACTTTTAATTTAGGCTCTTATCTTTTAACTTTTATATTATTGAAATTTTTTTATAAATACCCTATGTTTAAATAAATACCTTAATCCTCATGACTAAATTAGCAATTAACAAGAAGGCGCACTTTGATTATGAAATTCTCGAAACCTTCGAGGCTGGTTTAGTATTAAAAGGCTACGAAGTCAAATCTGCCAAAAACGGTCATATTTCCCTCAAAGGTGCTTTTGTCACTTTTAGAAGAAACGAACTTTATCTAACCAACGCCCATATCAATCCCTATAAACAAGCTGGGATTATTGAAGGTTATGACCCCACCAACCCCCGGAAACTGTTAGTCAAAAAAAGTGAACTAAAAAAACTAATCGGAAAAGTTCGAGTTGATGGCTTGACATTAATACCCATTTCAATGTATAATAAAAAAGGTCTAGTCAAGTTAGAATTTGCGTTAGGCAAAGGAAAAAAACGAACCGATAAACGTCGAACCATTCAAGCTCGGGAAAATAAAGTTAAAATTTCACGAGCATTCAAAGAAAGAAGATAGAATTTTGAATTTCAAATTTTGAATTTTGCTGTGCCTCGCCGTAGCTTTAGCGAAGGCGGGATTCAATGTCGAATGAACTAATTTCTTAATTTTTAAATAAAATTTATTTAGAGAATTAAGTCATTAAAAATTGATTAAAAATTCAAAATTGGAAATTTAAAATTAAGAAAAGCTAATCTTTTTTTAATTTTATTTCCTAAAGATTAACTTTTAATAAAACATTAAACGTGTACCCTCGGGGGTGTCAGGCTTCGACAGGTTAAGTATTTTGAAATTTGCAAGCTGAGTTATATGCCTCATTAAAAGCATATAGGGATTGGCTTTAAGTGTTATTTTGTTTTCAAAATTGAAAAGAACATTTAAAGCCAATCCCGAAACCTTATAAGTGCAAACTTATATAACAAAGCAAAAAGTGCGTTAGCATCAGCTTTCACACCCAATTTTGCTGCTGCCATAGCTTAATATAACCTATGGTCCATCGATTGATCGACTCTCAATAGATCTTATTCGGTGTCAACATTGAGATATAATTAATTTGTTTTCTTTTGGCAAATTAGTTGAATTCTACAAAAGAGGATTTATTAATTATTTTGTTTGTTTAAAGATTTTTAAATTCTATGGAATTTTATTATTCCTAAAATAAACACTCTAAGCTTGTAGACGATTTTAAAATTTTGACACTGGACATGGGTTCAATTCCCATCACCTCCACAAATTATTTTACTCTCTTAGTAGAGAGTAAAAAATTAATTTTTAATTTTTTAATTTTTAATGACTTAATTTTTAATTACGCAAGCTCTGCCTGCGTTCATTGAGACATTGTTTAAAAAATTAAGTAATTCAAAATTAAATCCCGCCTTCGCTAAAGCTACGGCGAGGCACAACAAAATTCAAAATTTATAATGCCCTTTGGGTGTAAAATTTCTTTCTGCCATTGCCAAAAACATAACTTTTTGATATATTTAATAAAATTTAATAAACTAAACTAAAACCATCAGAAGAGTATTTAAACCAGTCCCCCAAAAACCAAAAAATAAAGTCAACGAAGCCATTCACTACCCTACTGTTCGTGTTGTAGGCGAAAGAGGCGAGCAACACGGAATTTTAGAAATTCGTGATGCTTTGATTTTAGCCAGATCACAAGATTTAGACTTAGTGGAGATTGCCCCCAAAGCCAAACCTCCTGTTTGCAAGATAATTGATTGGGGAAAATTCCAATATCTAGAGACTAAAAGAAAAGACGGCAATAAAAAAACCCAGAAAAAAACCAAATTAAAAGGAATTCGCTTTCGACCCAGTACCGGCGAAGGAGATTTAATCTTCAAAGCCGAACAAGCTAAAAAGTTTTTAGCCAAAGAAAACAAAATCAAAATTCAAGTTGTTTTAAGAGGGCGAGAAAAAGCTTTTTCCGAACAAGCCAAGAAAAGATTGAAAGAATTCATTGACAAAATCGATTTTCCAGTTAAAATAGAACAAGACATTAGACAACAAGGAAATGGTTTTAATGCCATCATAGCTCCTATTATCAAAGGAGACTAGTTTTAATTTGCGATTAATAAAATATTTGAAAATAATTTCATCAAATTATGCCAAAACTTAAATCAAGAAAAGCAGTGACAAAAAGGTTTAAAACAACCGCTACTGGAAAGGTTTCCAGAAGAAAGTCCAATCAAAATCATTTCAACGCTCGACAGACTTCTGACCAAAAAAGAGCCAAGCGAGGCAACCAAATAGTCACCCCCGGAAAAATTAGCCGGTCAATCAAAATGGATATTCATAGTTAGTTGTTAAAAATAGAGTAGAAGTATAAATCAAGAAATAATTCGAATAATCAGAAGAAAATTTATAGGTTTAAGTGTAGTTCGAGGCGGATTTGAGCAACGAACGAGACGCACTAAGTTGGTGCGTCGAGTGAGTAGCGGAAAATCCAACAAAGAAATACACCAAACATTTAATTTTCAATATATACATGCCAAGAATAAAACGAGGTGTCACCGCTTCAAAAAGACGATCGAATCTATTAAGCCGAGCCAAAGGTTTCAAATGGCGACGAAAAAGTAATTATCGAGCTGCCAAAGAAGCTTTGATTAAAGCTGGAAAATATTCCTACCGAGATCGAAAAAATAAAAAACGAACTTTCCGAGCACTTTGGATTTTGCGATTGAACAATGCTCTAAGAGCCAACGATTGGAAATATTCAACTTTTATCAAATATCTACGAGACAACGTTATCGAATTAGATCGAAAAGTTCTTTCTGGCCTAGCCATGAACGAACCAGAAATCTTCAAACGAATGATTGATAAATTTAAAGCGACTAAATAAACCCTCAAAATCTTTTATATATTCAAAACGCCTCTCTCACCGAGGCGTTTTTTTATTATAGCTTTTAGACCGTACCATAGAACGTTCTATCTATACCATAAATTATCCCTAAAAAAAGTTCTGGTACCCAAAAATCTTTTTTTCATCCCCGCTTTTACCCTATTTCCACGAAAAATTCCGAGCGGTTCGACCTCTGTGCCTACAGCGGTCGAACCGCTGGAATTTCAACTCTCCGCTTTGTCATCTACAATTCCCGCTTTCATCTTTGTTTTTACTGCTATCGTTTTTGTCATTCCCGCGGAGGCGGGAATCCAATTTATCAAATAAAATTCAATCCCACCCAAAAAACCCAAAACAAAAAGGCACTGTTCCTCGAACACCACCTTCATAAAATATTTTTTTTAATTTCAATTCTCCAAAAAAGAACTTTCATACTCAAGCTTATCAATAAAATGGATAATCAATCCAACTATTAAATAAAGAAATTCCATTAACGCAACGAACAACCAATGAACTGGAAGAAAAAATCCAAGAATAGTGAAGAATAATAACACTATCCCAATTAAAAAAAGAAAAGTATTAGATAAATCATTTTTGGTGTCTATGAAACAAACCCACCCCAACAATTTCAAATAAAAAATAACCTTTCTCCATTTTTTCATACTCCCCTCCCCTTTTAATTTATCTATGACTTTTTTATCTACTAATTTCCCCACGGTTCAACCCTGGTAAATTCCCATGGTTCAACCGCGGGGAAACTGTAAAAAAATTACTATCAAGAAACAACTCCGCTTAAAAAACTCCAAATCAACTCCAAACATCATTATTATCCAAAAAACCCTTCCGAACAAGAGTATTTGACTATTTATTATTATTCCTATCTTCATTTTGTCATTCCTACTCGCACTCTCAATGAAGCAAACATTGATAACTTTGTCATTCCCGCTCACATTCTGTCATTCCCGCGGAAGCGGGAATCCAGTTTAAAAAATACAATCATAAATTACTCTCCAAAAAATCCTTAAGCGCTTTTAAATCTTTTTTATCTTTATCATAATAATAAGTCTTTATCCCAACAGACTGTGCACTTTCAACTGCCTCTTTATCATGTTCAAAATAAACAACATCCTCTGCTTTCAAATTAAAAAATTCCAACATTTTCTGATAATATTCTAGATTAGTCTTTTCAGGACTATGTTTCAAGGTAAAAACTTCATAAGCCAATTTATTTAAACCGAATTTTTCCATTTGTTCATCGTTTGCTCCAGTCAAAACAATTTTTTTATTTGGATACTCTTCCAACAATTCATACATACCCCCTATGAATTCCACTTTCTTTAATGACGAAAGCATTAACCGCATCCACTAAAATTGTTTTCATGATAAATATTTTAATACTTTAAACACAAATATTTTTATTTAGAGACCTCCATAGAAGTCTCTCTAATAACCACTAGAGATTTTCTACTCTCGCCTAAATTTAATGCTTCCAATCTAATGCACAATAATTTTCAGTTCAACTTTTTTACCAACTTTTAATTTTGCAGTTCCACCAATCGGAAAAGTTATCAGAGGATTAGTGTGTCCAAAATCAACATTAGCAATAATTGGAATATCATTAAGTTCTTCCTTTGTTTTAATTATATATTTTAATTTATCCAAAGTCATTTCAGTTTCTTTTTGAAATCTCCCGATCACTATTCCTTTTACTTTCTCAAAATTTGGCTGATAGATTAAAGATTGCAAATCTCTATCAAAATCATGAGGCTTTGCTTTTCCATCATCTTCAAGAAATAAAATTGAATTTGAAATATCTGGCATAAATTCAGTTCCCTGAAGTAAGTTAAAGGTACAAAGATTTCCGCCTAAAATTGCTCCTTCTACTTCACCTTTATTTATAACAATAAAACCCTCATTTTTAATAATTTTTCTATTTTCTTGATCCCTAAACCAAATATCGTTCGACCAAGTTTCAGAAGCTTTGACTTCAAATTCACCCTCTTGAATCAAACATTTCTTAAAATACTCAAGATTATATTCAAATTCTTTTTTCATTCCCCAGTTTGAAAAATGAAGACCAGAATACGTGACCAATCCTGTTTTAGCTGTAATTGCATTTGTCAAAACAGTAATATCTGAATATCCACAAATAATTTTAGGATTATTCTTAATTAAATCATAATCAAGATATTTCAAGATTTGATTTGAATTAAATCCTCCAATTACCGTAAAAATTGCTTTTACGTTTTTATCTAAAAAAGCTTCATGTAAATCCGCTACTCTTGATTTGATTGAAGACGAAATGAATATATCTGTTTCTTTACAATTCTTGGAAAAAGTAATTTTGAAACCCTGTTCTTCGAGCCTTCTCTATCGCTAACTGAATCAATTCTTCCAAAGCAAAGACAAACTTCTTGCCGGAGCAACAATTCTAATTTCATCGCCTAATTTTAATTTTGATGGAATTATCATAAAATAAATTAATTTTTATATTAACAATTTAAAACTTTTTCTTTAATTATTTTTTCTCATTTTTTTGTTTTACCAAAATTTAATCTCATCGAAACTAAACAGATAATATTTTCAGATAATCTTATTTCATTTTTTTTATAATAATTCCTATTATCGAACCGACCACAAAATAAAAGCCAAGGATAACAGTCATAAAAGGTATTAAATCATTTGCACTAATCCGAAAATCAATAATCGAGTTAAACAAAGCCACGGGAATTGAAACTATCAAAAGTGAAGTTTGAAAACAAACTTTAAATGATTTTTCGCATACATCAAGCGAACAAAGCTCCGTGCATTGCCCTCCGGAAAAAAATGAAAAAATAAAACCAATTATTAATACCAATAAAATAGCGATACCAACCGAAATCAAACCGCCCTTTAACCAATAAAGATTCTCTCTAAACAATTTTGAAATAGTCATCGTAAATTTAAAAATAAATTAATTATTTAACTTCCAAAAACAATACTTTTTAGTTTATATTATTTTTATTTTACCACTTTAAATGTTAAACACAAAAAACTTAAATAATATTGTTTTCAAATATTCAAAGTCTTATCTTTAATTATCTTTTCCAAAACCTCTCTATTATCCTCCTCTCTCACCCTAATATTCCGCTCTTCTCCACACTTTTCACATTTTTGAACCAAAATCCATTCTTGATTTTTCAAAAAAGCGTTCACCGGCTTCATTAATCCGCCACATTCATTAGCTCGATCTCCCGGATTTATATCAACATGCTTGGAATACAAACAGCTCGGACAATGGTTAGTATAACCATCCCCTTTCACCACCTTCCCACAATTCTCACACCTAAAATCTTCAATCCTCCGCTGAAATTTCTTCCCCATAAAATCCTATTAATTCTAATTCTAATTCTAATTCTAATTTTTACCTCTCCCATACACTGGAGTATGGGAGAGATACTTTTCATTTTTCATCCCTCTTATTTTTATAATTATCCAATAAATTAAATATTAGAAAATGAGCTGGAAATTTTTGCTTCATCGCTTCCCACTCATTGGTCGGCAAAATTTTTCTCCGTTGTTTTTGATTTTTTGCTTCTTTAAACTCATTCATATATCCACCAAAACCACTAAAAAGCCAACGATTGACACTTCCAATTGTGCTATTTCCAACTTTCAGTTTCTTTTGTATGTCAGGATAAGAAAAACCCACCAATAACATTTTAGCAATCTCTATTCTATGCATTATCATTATAATTTCCCCAGGAGTCAACAAGTCCCTCAAAAATTTTTCTGCATTTTGCTCTGTTTTTATTCTGGAAATCATTCCACAAAATTCCTTCAGCATTCTCTTCCTTTTTTGTGGATCAACATCATAAAATCTTTTTCTCATTTTTTCTTCACTACCATACACTGTAGTATAGTAGTGTCTATTATTTTTATTAACTAATTTTTATTAACTAAAACTTGGCTTAATTCTTGAACTTTGGTTTCTTTAACGTTTTCTTTGAATTGAGCGTAGCACATTGGACAGGGAGTAATTAGAGTTTCAGCTTTGGTTTTGGCAACTTGGTCAAAACGGTCTCCTGCAATTCGATTTGATAACTCAGGATTATTGGTTTTTACTCCCCCGCCTGCCCCGCAACAATAACTTTTCTCCCGATTCAAATCCATTTCCTTAATTTTAAAACCCACTTTCTCGATGATTTCCCTAGGTTTTTCATAAATACCCAAACCTCGCCCCAAATGGCAAGGGTCATGATAGGTCGCTAAACCTTTATTTTGACTTTTAAATTTTTTCAAAGTTTTATCCGAGATAATCTCCGTCATATGCAAAACTTCAATATCCCAATCAGCTCCCAAAATTTCTTTGTAGTCTTTTCGCAAAACCAAAGCACAGGCTGGACAATTGGTAATAATTCGGTCGACACTGTGTTCCTTAAATATTTTCAAATTCTTTTCCGCCACTTCTTTAAAAAGTTTCTTCCCTCCGGCGTTTTTAACTGGAGAACCACAACACAACTCTTTATCCGAAAGTTTAATAAAATCAATCCCCTCTTGTCGCAAAATCTCTTCATAATTAGCTTGAATATCCTTCAACACAAACTTCGTCAAACACCCCGAATAATACAAAGTATTCCCTTTAAACATTTTTTTGAATATACTCATTTGATAAAATTAACTAATATATACTTTTTTAATTCTACCCCACCTCCTTTTCTTTATCAAATTAAATTTGATTTTTAAAAATATTTTTGCTAATATTTAAGTCCATGCCAAAGTGCATGCGGGTCTGAAGGATAATGCGAAACAATCCAGGAGTTCTGTGCTATCAACAACAATTAAGCCAGAAATCGCTCAAAACGCCCACTTACCCCAGAGAACTGAGACTCCAGTAGACAAATCACCAGTCGAGGATAGATATTTCAAGGAGAAATCCTAGAAATCTAGTGCTGTATTCCCTCACGCTAACAAACCTGCGAAGATTTTAAATCTTGCTGGTGATTTCCTTTAAAGTCTTAGGCCTTTGAAGATTTAGATCTTTTTGTTATTATTAGAAAAAGCTTAGAAGCGATGTGGCGCGGATATTAATTTTTCCGCATAGGTTCAACTCCTATACCAATCGGCTAAAATAACAACGTATTGCGTAGGATAGCTGGAAGGCTTGTGATTTCCCAAGTCGCCCTTGAAATACCAGCCTTGCCTTGTTATAGTGGCGCTAAGCTTTTATGAGGGAGTTCTTATCATAGGCTCCCTCTTTTATTTTGCCAAAAATTACAAAATTTCTTGTCTTATTTTAAAAACTTTTCTAAGATTAGGCTATGAAACTAAATCTTGAAAAAATTGCAAAAACTTTACTTCTGACTTTGATTTTTGTTTTGCCTTTTAATTTTCACTATATTTTCAACTTCTCTGCCACTCAAGATCTTTTATTTTTTAAAGAAAATCTTCAATATTCACTTTATTTTTTTGACCTACTTTTTTTAATAATTTTTCCAATTTGGCTTTTCAAAAAACTTAAAACGCCGAACTTTTTAAAGTCGAATTTACTTTTTATTGGGCTAATTGTTTACTTATTGGGAAATTCTTTTTTCATTTCTTCCGACTTCTCCACTTCCTTATATAATTCTTTGCGTCTAATCGAAGTTCTATTTTTCTTCCTGATTTTCATTGATTTAGCCAAAAACAAAAAGTTTTTCAACCAAACTGTTTATTTAATTTTTCTAGCCGAAGTAATCCAAGCAATCCTCGCTCTTTTTCAATTCATTTTTCAAAAATCTCTCGGTTTAAAATTCCTCGGCGAAAGTATTTTGAATCCTCAAACCTTAGGAGTCGCCAAACTGGAACTTCACGGCGAAAAATTTATTAGAGGGTACGGAACATTTCCTCACCCCAATTTGCTGGGCGCCTTTCTATTTTTAGCTTTAATTTGCGGTCTATCTTTTATTTTAAAAAATAATTTTAAAATTCCCTTTTCGCTTCCAGACAAATTTAAAAAATTAAATTTAACTCCTAAAATTAAATTTTTAACTGGAAAAATTCATTTTCAAGCTGGTTTATTTCTAATCTTAACTGGAATAATTATAACTTTTTCTCGAAGCGTTTGGCTCATAACAGCCTTGTTGGGAACTGCTCTTTTTTTTCAATTGCTCTTCACCAAGAAATATAGATTTAAATCAGTATTTAAATCAGTATTTCCAATTTTAATTATTTTAATGTTCCTTCTTTTCAGCTTCGCTAAATTCATTCCAGCCCGGCTCTGTTTCGAAAATTGTCAAGACCAATCTGCCACTCTTCGACAAAATTATTCCCAATTTTCTCAAAAAATTATCGACAATAACTTTTTGACTGGAATTGGCCCTGGGCAATTCGTTCCCATTTTCAAAAAAATCAATCCTCAAAATTTACCCGACTGGAATCTTCAACCAGTTCATAATATTTA
Organism: uncultured Bdellovibrionales bacterium; assembly: GCA_964643985.1. GTDB lineage: Bacteria > Patescibacteriota > Minisyncoccia > Moranbacterales > DUUL01 > UBA2773. The sequence goes on from CAZXUS010000003.1 coordinate 16,299, forward strand.
TCTTCTCGCTTGGAGCGAAATTGGATTAATCGGCTTTTTGCTTTTATTTTTCTTTATTCTAAAAAATTCAAGCTTTTCAAAAATCAATTCTCAAAATCAACTTTTTCTTTTTTTAATCATTGGCTTTTTGCTTCTCGGTTTCTTTGATCACTACTTTTGGACCCTCCCTCAAGGTCAATTCATCTTCTGGCTTTCTCTTGCCTTATTCACAACTTCGGGTAAAATTAGAGATAGTATGTAGTATTGAGTATCTAATATATCGCTTTCGGCGAATTTACTTTCTTAAATTCTATAGTTTCCTCCATTTGTCATTCCCGACTTGTTCAGAAATCCAAAAAAGGAAGTCTTTAGTTTAAATTTTCTGGATTCCCGCCTCCGCGGGAATGACAGAATTAGAGGCAAAAATCAAGAAATTTAGAATAACAATATTGTCATTCCCGCGGAGGCGGGAATCCAGACTTTTATTTTACAAACTTCATGACAACCCTAGCTAAAGCCTACGAATCCAAAAAACACGAAAAAAAAATTTATGAATATTGGGAAAAATCAGGAAAGTTCAATCCGGATAATTTAGATTTGCCCGAAACTGCCAAACCCTACACTATCATTCTTCCTCCTCCTAACATCACCGACAAACTTCATCTGGGACACTCTTCAATGCTAGCTATCGAAGATTTGCTAATTCGCTATCACCGAATGAACGGTTTCAAAACTTTATGGCTTCCGGGAACTGATCACGCTGCCATTGCTACTCAAAATGTAGTTGAGAAAAAATTACTCAAAGAAAAAAATCAAACTCGTCATGATTTAGGTCGAGAAAAGTTTATGGAAGAGGCTTGGGATTTTATGGAAACCACTCAAGCTACAATTCTTAATCAAACTCGCCGAATGGGAGCTAGTCTGGATTGGTCTCGTTTAGCCTTCACTTTTGATGAACAACGCCAAAAAGCCGTCGAAAAAATGTTTATTGATATGTATAAAGCCGGTGCGATTTATCGAGGCGAACGAATGGTAAACTGGTGTCCAAGGTGCCAATCCACCTTAGCCGATGACGAAGTTGAACACAAAGAAGAAAAAGCCAAACTTTACTGGTTGAAATATGGACCTTTTATCTTAGCTACATCCCGGCCAGAAACCAAATTGGGCGACACCGCTGTGGCTGTCCATCCCGATGATAAAAGATATCAAACGATGATTGGCAAAGATTATGAAATCAAAGGAGTTTTAGGAAAATTTACTATTAAAGTTGTCGCCGATAAAGTCGTTGATCCTTCCTTTGGTTCTGGCGCCATCAAAGTGACACCGGCTCACAGCTTTGTTGATAGTGAAATTGCCCTTCGTCACGATTTACCTTCTAAGAAAATCATTAATGAAGCCGGTAAGATGATGAGTAACTGTGGAAAATACGCCGGAATGACCGTTCTAGAAGCCAGAGAAGCCATCGTAGCAGATATGCAAGAATTGGGATTAATTGATCATATCGACGAAAATTATCAACACAGCACTGCGATCTGTTATCGTTGCAATACTATCATTGAACCGCTCCCTTCCAAGCAATGGTTTATTTCTGTTGATAAAAAGCTAGACCGTCTCGACGGAAAATCACTCAAAGAAAAAGCGCTGAAAGTTTCTCAAGAAAAACAAATTGAATTTATTCCAAAAAGATTTACCAAACGCTATGAAGACTGGATAGAGAATCTTCATGATTGGTGTATCTCCCGTCAAATCTGGCTGGGACATCGAATTCCCGCTTGGCACAAAGATGGCGAAATAAAAGTTCAAACTGAAACTCCCGGTACAGATTGGATTCAAGACCCTGATACTTTGGATACCTGGTTCTCTTCTGGAATGTGGACCTTTTCCACTCTCGGCTGGCCCAATAATTTTGAAAATGAAAATAAATCTGGAGATTTAGCTGATTTTCATCCCACTCAAGTTTTAAACACTGGCTATGAAATTTTAACTCTTTGGGTTTCCCGAATGATTATGATGTCCCTATTTGCCGTTCAAGAAATTCCTTTTGAAAAAGTTCATTTACACGGAATGATTTTGGACCAAAATGGCAAAAAAATGAGCAAATCCAAAGGCAACGGAATCGACCCAATTGATATGATTGATAAATACGGCACTGACGCCGTTCGACTTTCCCTCCTAATTGGAAGCACTGCCGGCAATGATATGAAAATATCCGAAAGAAAAATCGAAGGTTATCGAAATTTTGTTAATAAAATTTGGAATATTGCTCGATTTGTTTTGAATCGACTAGAAACCGAGAAATTAAATTTTGACAAAAAAATAGCTGATTTAAATTCAACCGACTTGACGCTGGCTGATAAATGGATTCTATCAAAAATGCACCGACTTAACTTTGAAATCAGAATTGACATTGAAAATCACGACTTCTCCACCGCCGGAGAAAAACTTCGGAAATTCACGCGAGAAGACTTTGCGGATTGGTATCTAGAAATTTGTAAGATTGAAAATAATCCTGCTAAACAAATTATTTTGACTGAAATTCTGAAAGATTTATTAAAACTTTGGCATCCGTTAATTCCTTTTGTCACTGAAACTATTTGGCAAAAAATAGCCAGCTCAATGTTGATGACTGAAACTTTCCCTGAAAAAAATAAATACGAAAAATATTCAGAAAAAGTTGAAGATTTTGACTTGATTAAAAAAATTATAACCATCATTCGAAATGCTCGAGCTCAATATCGATTAAATCCTCAAGATGAAATAGAAATCATAATCCAAGCCAAAAAGCATTCTGAAAAATTACAAAAAGACCAGATTTTATTAGAAAAACTAGGCACTTCAGCTAAAAAAATTGAAATAACCGAAACTGGTGAAAAAATTGCTAATGCTTTTTTTGGTCAGGTAAAAAATATTAAAATCTACATCCCCCTAGAAGGGATTGTCGACTTAAAAAAAGAAACAGAACGATTAAACAACGAAATTGAAAGATTAAAAAATATTTCAAATTCTTTAGAGAAAAAATTAGCTAATACAAAATTTGTTGATAACGCCCCTAAAGAAATTGTAGAAAAAGAACAAACCAAAAAAGAACAACTAAAAATAAAAATAAAAAATCTTGAAGAACAACTCCGAGCAATTAGCTAAAAAAAATTCTCTGCCAATTTCAAAAATATTGATTTTTTTAATCAGTGGTTTTTTGGCAGGTTTTTTATCGCTAGGACTTTCAGTTCTAACAATTTCAATTTTTAACAATTTTTATTTTTTAACCAATACTATTTTAATCTCCAGCATAATATTGATTTCGGAAGAAGAATTAATTAAATTTATTTTATTAAAATTCTTATTTCCTATTTTTTCAAAATCGAATTTAATTAACATTATTAACGGTTTTTTATTTGGATTGGGTTTCGGACTTTTTGAATTAATTTTGATTAAATTAAATAATTTCTCTAATATTTTTAATTTATTACCAATTTTATTAATTCATTCTGCTACTTCAATAATAATTGTTTTAGCTATTTTAAGGCTTAAAAAAGACAAAAAATGTTTTTATTTATATTTTCTATTGGCAATTTTATTACATTTAATTTATAATCTAAGTATAATTTATTATCAACATTTACATTTTTGAAAATAGTTGTTAAAATTAAAATAAATATTTAGAGAGAGCCCCTCTCTAGAGAAACTAAGTAATCAAAAAATTATGACAAAACAAAAAAAATCTTTCTTTGAAAAATTAACTGGAATTCAAAAAATTGATGACGAGAGTGAAATTGAAATAAATGATTCTTCTCTTCCCAAAAAAGAGCTAATAGAAGAAGATGCTTATGAATTTCCAGCCAAAAAAGAAATAGAGAAAGAAGTAAAAGAAGATAATGATTTTTTCTCAGAAAAAGAAGATGAACCAGAAGAAAGCGAAGAAAACAAAAAAGATAATGATGTCACCCCAAATTTTTCCGAAGAGCCTACTAAGCCTTTAAAAATAAAAGAAGAGAAAGAAGAACCCGATTCAAAAGAAGAAGAAATTGAACCTGACTCTGAAGGACAACTAACAATCGACGTTTATCAAACCGATAGAGATATCGTCATAAAATCAACCATCGCCGGAGTTAAACCAGAAAATTTAGACGTAGACATCAACAGTGAAATGGTGACAGTCAAAGGAAAAAGAACTCAAGACGACGAAGTTGACTCTGAAAGCTATTATTATCAAGAATGTTATTGGGGACCTTTTTCTCGATCCATAATTCTTCCAGTTGAAATCGTCACTGAAAAAGCCGAGGCTACTATGAAAAATGGAATCTTGACTATTAAACTACCAAAAATGGAAGTAGCCAGAACCAGAAAATTACAAGTTCGAGGCTTCTAAATTGACCTTTACCTTTTTTTATAAGATAATTAAGACCAGTCCGTGCTGGTTTTAATTTTTAAAATAAAATGAAATTAATTAATTATCCCAAAATCCTTTTTTTATTTTTAGTCCTATTTATCTGCCTAGGTAGTTTTAAAGATGCCAAGGCTTTTGAAGAAAAAAACAAACTAGGCTTTTTTGACAATAAACCTTTACAAGAAATTCTCGAAAAACCTTTTTATTTATTTGGAGACAATCAAGACGATGCCATCCCTTTTTATCTTAAAGATTTTATTGAATGGGATTATCAAATCACCTATGACTCCAATTATCATTCGGAAATTGAAAATCCTTTTATCAATCAAGAAGAAGATTTTTCAAAAAACTATTACTTAGAATTAAGTCAACTTTACAAAGAAAAACTTCATTACAAAAAAACTTCTACAATTTTTCTGAAAGAAAATGAGACTAAAGAATTCCTCGACTCCATTGCCAAGAACATCAATCAAGCTCCAATTGACGGAAAATTTAAAATAGATGAGAATAATCAATTATCAGTTTTAGAAAAAAGCCAAAAAGGAGCTATCTTAATGGTAGATACTAGTTATGAAAAAATAAAAAAAAGTTTATTAGAAAATCCCCAAGCCTTGTATATTTCCTTGGCTATTAAAGAAGAATCACCTGAAATTTCCACTAAAAATCCTGATAAATATCAGATAAAAGAATTGATTGGAACCGGAAAATCTGACTTTACTGGTTCTACTCAAACTAGAATTTACAATATTGAAACAGCTGCCAAAAGATTTAATGGCTTGGTCATCAAACCGAATGAAGAATTCTCTTTCACTACAATTCTTGGGGAAGTAGATGAAACAACTGGCTACAAAGAAGAACTAGTCATCAAAAAGAATCAAACCGTTCCAGAATTTGGCGGAGGAATTTGTCAACTATCCACCACAATGTTTCGAGCTGCTTTGAATACTGGACTTAAAGTAACCGAAAGGCACAATCATTCCTATCCCGTTCATTACTACAACCCACCTGGAACCGACGCCACTGTTTATGTTCCTAAGCCAGATTTAAAAATTAAAAATACCACTGACGATTACTTACTAATTCAAACCAGAATAGACAAAACCACTCGAAAATTCTACATCGATTTCTATTCTAGAGAAGATCTTTTCAACGTTGAACTAATTGGACCTGAAGTCGTCGAAAGAACCTCTGAAGGTAAATTAAGGACTACTCTGAAGCAAATAGTTAAGAACAAAGACGATCAAGAAGTTTTTCAAGATATTTTTAAAAGTTTTTACGACAATCCCGCCAACTACCCCAGCCCTAATCAAATCATTACAGAAAAACCCAAGGATTGGTCCGGCCGACAATGGGATGAGTATTATGCAAAATTTGGAGGGATGATTGAAGAATTAAGGAAGGATTAAAAAATTTCAAAATCTTCACCTCTGCGAACCTTTGGCGAGACAGACAAATTGTTTCAAATATCAAATCAAATTCTAATGTTAAATTCAAAATAGTAGTCTCTATAAAGGCTACTATAGTGTACACTATGATGTACACTTTATAGATGTTAAATTTTAATTTAAAAAATGCATCATATATAAAAATTTTATTATCAATTTTTGTCTTTCGAGAAAAGTTAATTTATTCTCCATCGACATACTGATTATGATTAAGGATTATTTTATTATATTAGTGGTGCTTTTAGTTTAGAATCTTTAATTTAAAAGCTAAGATTGTAAAAAAGATGATTCTTTTATATAATATCTACATGAACATAATCTATTCTAAAAAATCAATTCTTCAGGATATTTTAAGAATTTGCTCAGTCATTTTGCATATTGCCGTTTATGTCAGCAGTTTTGCTTTTCTAAGTTTAACTTTATTTATATTTGCGAAATTTGTTAAATTTAATATAGAGTTTTTCCATATTATTGCTTTTTTATTATTATCTTTTATTCTTTTTACAAAAATAAAAAATGAGAGAATTAAAAAATTTGGTTATTATTTAGGAAAGATTTTGACCATTTTTGTTAGTGTTTTTATCTTGTTTCTTTTTTTGAATTCATATTTAAAAATTTTCGATAATATAGATCAATTTTTTACAGTTTTTTTAAGAACTTTTGAAATCTTTGTTAATAGATTTGCTCTCGGAATATTATTCGCCATTGGGTCGATTTTACTATATATTTATTTCGCCTCTCTTTTGTTAAAATTTGTTTTAAACATAACGCAAAAAGTGACAAAGTTTGTAAAAATAATTTTTGGTTTGATAGCTACATTTATTATACTTATTCCATTTTTATATTTTTTGAACAAATTTTCCATTGTAGTTTTAAATGATTTATTTTATTCTAATTTTAGTTGGTTTTTTGGATTTTCGTTAATTTCTCTTCATTTAAATTACTTACTTAAGGAAATCAAAATAATAATAAATTCTAATACTACCCATGCCTCAAGTGCGGCGGTCGACACACTGAGCAACTAAGATAATGTTAAAATTTTTAAAAAATTAAAGTATTAATAAATATGGTCCAAATCTTATTAATAGGAATAGGTATATTAATTATAATAAAAGGAAACTTAAAAGTTTCAGATACCAAAGAAATAGTTAGACCACAATCAATTTATTGGGGATTAATTGTAATTATATACGGCATTGCCGTTTCTTTTTTACCAGATCAACTGATCTATAGTTTAATATTTTATTCTTCTTTTATATTAATATTGACTATTTTCCTGATTAAAGGAAGAACGATTGCATCTAGCGAGGCCATCGCAAAATCTAAAGACACAAAAAGAAACTTAATTATACTATTGGTCTTTATTGCAATAGTGGTTACTGTTTTTTATTTCTTTCTGAAATAAAAAACCACCCCGGAGGGTGGTTTTGGATTGATAAGGGGAATCGTGCGCAAGTCACTAAACTTGTGCGTCGCCTTCGGCTTGCACTCGTTAAGTGCTTCCTGCCCGGACTCGGCCCACTCTCTATAATTCCTCGCTAGCTCGGAATATGGGGCCTCCGTCTGTCCGATTCCCTCTAGTCGCTCCAAAACAATAAAACCACCCCGAGGGGTGGTTTTGTTTTGGGCGACTAGAGGGAATCGGACCCTCATAGCTGGTACCACAAACCAGTGTTCTACCACTGAACTATAGTCGCCATGTAGTTAAGTATTTAGTATTTAATATTTGGTATTTAGTATGGAGTATTACTAAATTTTAACTTTCACTACTTTCGTAATACTTGATACAAAATACTTTATACAAAATACCAAGTTATTCTAACATCTATTTGGAATAATTTCAAGAGGTATGTTATACTAAAATTAAATAAAAAATTAACTTGGTTTATTAACAAATATCTTTTTGCAAAATTTATTCGATAATAACCTTCAAAAAAATGAACATAAAAATTAATGATGATGCTTGTATTGGATGCGGAAGATGCACTGAAATTTGTCCCAAAACTTTTAGATTAAACAATGACACAATGAAAGCAGAAGTTGTTTCTGATGATAATTCAGAATGCGTTTACAAAGCTGCTGATCAATGCCCTACTGATGCTATTTTAGTTGATAATGAAAAATAATTTTAAATTTCTTCTCAAAAAACTAGGCTTTAATCCTGGTTTTTTTCTTCTTTAAAAAGTTCACCTTTAAACAAAGGAACTAGACTTTCCCCTGTCATTTTATCAGTTTTCTCAATTTCCAATAAATCCAAAATGGTTGGCGCAATGTCAGACAAAAAACCTCCTATTTCAAATTTTTCATTTTCTATTGAAAAACCTTCTTTTTGATGATTACTAGAATCAATCAACCAACAAGGAACTGGATTATTAGAATGTTCCGTGTCTTTATCGCCCGTTGATAAATTTATCATTTCTTCAACATTGCCATGATCAGCCGTGACGATTAAAGTTCCATTCAACATCAAAGTTTTTTCGATTATTTGATTAAGGCACTTATCCGTAAACTCCACTGCCTTGACACCTGCATCAAAATCACCCGTATGCCCCACCATATCTGGATTGGCATAATTAACTAAAACAAAATCAGGACAATTCTTTCCCCCCAATTTTTCAACTATTTTATCCGTCACTTCTTGAGCACTCATTTCAGGTAAATCAGCATAAGAAGAAATTTTCTTAGATAAAACATGAACTTTTTCTTGATTCTTGTAATCAACCATTATGCCTCCATCAAAAAAATAGGTCACATGAGCAAATTTTTCAGTTTCCGCTATTCGTAATTGTTTTAAGCCGGCTTTTTCTATTGCTTCACCAACCCTAGAAGTAATTTTCTGAGACAAGAAAACAACATCCACTGACAAACCAGCTTCATATTCAACAAAACAAACCACTTTTACCCCTTCAATCGGTTTAATATCTTTAAATTTATCAAAACCTGGTAAAGCAAAAGCTTTTATAATTTGCTTAGCTCGATCTTTTCTAAAATTAAAACAAATAAAAACGTCATTTTTTTCTATCTTTGCGATTGGTTCTCCATTTTCTTCAATTACTACCGGTTCTAAAAATTCGTCCGAAACGTCCTTTTTGTATTGATCATCCACGGCTTTCAATAAATCAGTATTTTTTAAACCCACCCCGTAGACCATCGCGTCATAAGCCTTTTCAATTCGATCCCAATTTTGACTTCTATCCATTGAATAATAACGACCGCCAATCGTAGCTACTTTTCCGACTCCAATTTGTTTAATTTTTTCTAATAAATCCCTTAAAAAAATCTGAGCACTTCGTGGCGCAGTATCCCGACCATCCGTCGCAGCATGAATAAAAACATCTTCAAATTCATGCTTTTTCATCACTTCCAACAAAGCAAATAAATGCTCAATGTGAGAATGCACCCCACCGTCACTGACAAGCCCAAATAAATGAATTTTAGATTTATTTTTTTTTGCAAATTCAATATTTTTTACCAAAACCTCATTTTCAAAAAAACTTTCATCTTGAATAGCCGTGTTAATAACAGGCAATTTTTGATAAATAATTTGCCCAGTTCCCATTGCTTGATGACCAACTTCAGAATTTCCCACTACGCCCCAAGGCAAACCCACTGCAATTCCAGAGGCTTGAAGATAGGTTTTAGGATAATATTTATCAAGTTTATCAATAGTTGGTAAATTTGCTTTTAAAATCGGATTTCCCCGAGTTTCTCCGGTTTCACCCCAACCATCTAAAATACAAAGCACTACTGGCCCTTTTTTATTTTTTATCATCATTTTATATTTAATTGCAACAGATTCAAGAATCTATTTAAAATCTCACCGTAATTTTAAAAGTTGTCTCTTGTTTACTAAAAAAATTCTACCACATCAAACTTTCTTTTACAATAAAATTGAATAATGATATTATTGAGAAAAGATTAACAAACTTCATAATCCGTTTCGCTAAGGTCCGTCTCGCGTCGCTTGCCGAGGCGGACTTGCCGAGACAGGCAAAATTGTGGCTGAAAAAAGCCCTATAAAAAATAATTCTCAAAAAGTGCATAAAAAGTTCACCCATTTACACGTTCATACTCATTACAGCCTGTTGGATGGCTTAGGAAAAATTGACGACTTATTGGAACGAGCTAAAGAATTTGGAATGGATTCAATGGCCATCACCGACCACGGAACAATGTATGGCGTTATTGAATTTTATCAAAAAGCCAAAAAAGCGGGAATTAAACCAATTATTGGTTGCGAATTTTATTTAACTCCCAACAGTCTAGAAAGCAAAAAACCACGAATTGACGAAGAACGTTTTCATTTAATTTTACTTGCTAAAAACAATCAGGGTTATCAAAATTTAATGAAACTCGTTACAATAGCTCATCTTGAAGGTTTTTATTACAAACCTAGAATTGACCTCAGAGTTTTGAGAAAATACGCCGAAGGTCTAATCGGTTGTAGTGGTTGCGTTCAAGGCCAAATATCACAACTGGTCATTGGAAATAAAATGAAAGAAGCCACTGAAAAAGCCTTGGAATATCAAGAAATTCTTGGCAAAGGAAACTACTATTTAGAGCTTCAACATCTTCCTCAATTAGAAAAACAGAACATCGCTAATAAGGGTCTAAAAGAAATTTCCAAAAAAACCGGTATTCCTTTAGTGGCCACCGCTGACGTTCACTATGTCAACGAAGATGATGCTCACGTTCAAGATATTTTAATGTGTCTTCAAACTGGAAAGAAAATTAACGACACCAATCGCTTTTCGATGAAAGAATTCAAGCTTTATTTACGAAGCCCAGAAGAAATGCACGAACTTTTCAAAGACACCCCTGAAGCTTTGGAAAATACCCGAAAAATCGCAGAAAGGTGCAATGTTGAAATTGAATTTGGTAATCATAAATTACCTAATTATGAAGTTCCCAAAGGCTTTACTCCCCAATCTTATTTAAGAAAACTTTGCGAAGATGGTTTACCAGAACGTTATGGTAAAAAAATCACCAAAGAACATCTAGAACGACTGGACTTTGAATTAGGAGTTATTAAAAAAATGGGCTTTGCTGGTTATTTTTTGATTGTTCAAGATTTTGTTAATTGGGCCAAAAATAACGGAATTATTGTTGGACCTGGTCGAGGAAGTGCCGCTGGAAGTATTATCGCCTATTTAACTGGCATTACCAATATTGATCCCATTGAATTTAAACTATTATTCGAGCGTTTTTTAAACCCCGACCGGATTTCTCTACCTGATATCGATTTGGATTTTCCGGATGACCGACGAGATGATGTTTTGGCTTACGTTCGAGATACTTTCGGTCACGATCACGTCGCCCAAATTATCACTTTCGGAACCATGGCAGCCAAAGCAGCCATTCGAGATGCCGGAAGAGTTTTAGATTTTGAATATTCTTATTGCGACAAACTTTCTAAAATGGTGCCAGCCTTCACTGGATTAAAAGACGCTCTTGAAAATACCGCCGAACTAAAAAATGAATACAAAAATAATGAAGACGCTCGTCAAATCCTAGACGCTGCCGTTCGTCTAGAAGGCGTTGCTCGCCACGCTTCAGTTCACGCCTGTGGAGTGGTTATCACCCCCGAACCAGTCGTTGAATACACACCCCTTCAATATATGACCGGCAAAGAAGATCAGGGCATGGTGACTCAATACAATGCTTCTTCCAGATCTTCTTATGTTGAAAAAATTGGTTTAGTTAAAATGGATTTTCTAGGACTAAAAAATCTAACTATTATTCAAAACGCACTCAGCATCATCAAAAAAACGACTGGAGACATTGTCGACATCGATACTCTTCCGCTAACCGATAAAAAAACTTTTAAACTTTTACAAAACGGAGACACCACCGGTGTTTTTCAATTAGAATCTTCCGGGATGAAACGTTATCTAAAAAAACTCAAGCCCACTGTTTTTGAAGATATTATCGCAATGGTAGCCCTTTATCGACCGGGTCCGATGGAATGGATTCCAGATTTTATTGGAGGAAAACACGGAACTAAAAAAGTAGAATATCTTCATCCAAAATTAAAACCAATTCTAGAAAACACTTACGGAGTAGCGGTTTACCAAGAGCAAGTAATGCAAATTTCTCGAGAATTAGCCGGCTTTACTCCGGGCGAAGCAGATGTTCTGCGAAAAGCGATGGGTAAAAAAATTCACGAAATGATTCAAGAACAAAAAAAGAAATTTATTGAAGGCTGTGTTGCAAATAAAATCAACGCCAAATTAGCCGAAAAAGTTTTTTCTTTCATTGAGCCTTTCGCTGGCTACGGATTTAATCGTTCTCACGCCGCTTGCTACGCTTTAATAGGTTATCAGACTGCTTACCTCAAAGCACACTACCCGGCTCAATTTATGGCCGCCCTGCTTAATTCTGATAAAGACGACATTGACCGAATTGCAATTGAAATTGAAGAATCTCGTCAAATGGGAATTGAAGTTTTAGCGCCCAATATCAACGAAAGTTTTAATGCTTTCGCGGTGATTATGAACAACCTGGAAGAAGTGGAGAAAATCAGAGCCAAGGCCAAATCTAAGAAAAAAACTCTGCCTAAAATTCGCTTTGGATTAGAAGCCATCAAAGGTGTTGGCACCAACATTGCCACCGAAATTATTAAAGAACGTCAAAAAAATGGCCCTTTCAAAGATATAATAGAAATCGTCGAAAGAGTTCAATGTCGAGATTTAAATAAAAAATCGCTAGAAGCTATGGGAAAATCAGGCGCTTTAGACGATTTAACCGAAAGAAATCACTTAATTCAAAATATGGAAGCAATCCTGAGCTATTCTAAGCAATATCAGAAAACCGTCGCTTCTGGACAAACTTCCCTATTTGGAATAGTTGGCGAAAATCAACCCGAATTAGAAATCCCCAAAATATCGCTTCAAACTGTCGATCCGGCTTCCGACCGAGTCCGACTTTCCTGGGAAAAAGAACTTCTAGGCCTTTACATTTCCGATCATCCATTAAGAAATTATCAAGACTACTTCTCTGCTCACGCTATTCCCATTCGAAATCTTCATAACGGCTTAATCAACCAGACTATTGTTCTGGGAGGAATTATTACTAAAGTTCAAAAAATTTACACTCGAAAAAATAAATTAATGATGTTCAATACTATTGAAGATGGAATTGGAAAAATGGAAATTTTAGTTTTCCCCAAAACTCTAGAAAAAGATCCTGAAATTTGGCAAGAAGAAAAAATTGTTTTGATTAAAGGAAAATTATCCGATAAAGACGGCGAATACAAACTCTTGTGTGAAGAAGTTAATCTAGTAGACGAAGCCGAACTTCAAACATTCAAAAAAGAAGGCAAGAAGGAAGGCTTTGGAGTTAATTCCTCATTTAATAATGAGATAGGGAATAATCAAATAAAAACTGAAAAAACTCACGACATCACCGTCCACATCACTAAAAATCAAGCTCAAGAAAAACTTAGTGCTATTTCTAAATTATTAAAAAATGTCACCAGCGGAAATAGCAAAATTTTTATTACCACCGAAGGCCGAGCCGGAAAATTAGAAATTCCGCAAAAAATAGGCTACAGTAAAGAAATAGTGGCCCAATTAACAAAAATTGTTGGAAAAGAAAATGTCAAAGTTTCTGATTAATGGAACTATTTCCAATCTCCATTTTTAAAAATAAATTATGTCAGAAGAATTAAAAATCATCGACAACATTCGCAAGCAAGGCTTTCGCCCTCAAGTAGTAGGCTGTTTTATTTATAATAGTAAAATTTTATTTCTATACAAAAAAGAACATAATCTTTGGCAATTTCCTCAAGGCGGAATCGAAAACGAAGAAACTATTCAACAAGCGCTCAAGAGAGAGATGACCGAAGAGTTAGGAAAAGATTTTATCAATAATTGTGATTTATCCAATCCCTTGATTTTTAACGAGCAACAACTAAAATTCCCCTCTAGTTCCAAGGGTTTTCGAGAACTAAAAACAGATCTTGAAGAAAAAATTAAAATGAAAGGCAAACGTTATTTCTTTATAAAAATCCCAACCAATAAAACCAAAATTAAAATCAACCAAACTGAATTTGACGACTATCAATGGCTAACTTTTGCCGAAGCTTCGTCAAAAGCTAAGGAGATTTACCAAAAAGGAAAAAGACAACTCACCCTAAAAGCTATTGAATCTTTAAAAAACAGCTAATCCAAAATTTATAAATCAAAAAACCACGCTGATTAATAATCAGTACGTGGCATTTTAATTCTTTCGATAAAAAAATTAAATTGATAATTCCTCGGTAATAACTTCCACTAAAGAATTATTGACATCTTTATTGGACATTGAAATTTCAAAAAATTATTCTTTACTAAAATTCCAAGCTTCCTGCTTTCCAGTTTCTTTCAAAATTGGTTTCTCTATAAGACCTCCTTGTTTCATCGCCAAAATCAATTCAACTGCTCTAGAATGAGTTCCCTGAGACCACTTAACTGAATCAGTCGCCAAATTAATTAAAGCTTTTTCAAATTGAATTTTCAAATTTGATTCCCAGACCATTATTGATTTAAGAAGAAAAGAAAAAATCTTGAGAATCACACCATCAAGAGAAATTTTATTTTTGCTATTATAATAGAAAGAATTCTCTTTGTTTTCGTTAAAAAAAAGAATACTTTTAAAATCTTCCTGCTGAGAATATAAGATAATGTCCAAACAAATATAAAATTCATTCTCCAAAAGTTTTTCAGTAAGTAAAAAAACTCGCTTCCTTAAATTTTCCCGATCCGCCACTTTATACCTCCCAATATAAAATATTTAAAAACATCCTATCTATGAATACCACAAAACAAGCCTTGAAGCAAGGTTTAATTGTTTTTTTAAAAACTAAAAAAGTTTAAAATAAAATATATAAAAGAAATATTTTGAATTATTAACAACGGAATTCCAACAATAAAATACCATTTTTGCGTTTTGTGACGAAAAGCAAACATCCCCGCATAGACTCCAACACTCCCAAAAAAAGTTGCCATAAAAAATAACAATCCCTCCGAAATTCTTTTATTATTCCTATTCCTTGAACGATTTTTATCCCAAAACATTATCAAAAACGCCATCAGATTAATCCCACCAAAAAATCCCAAAACAACATACGATCCTAATTCCATATTAATTATTTATTTTTAAATTTTTTATAAACGCCTTTTTCAATCACGATTCATTATCACCCATCTAAATCTCACTGTCTATCCTCCGCAATTTATTTTTCCAAAAAATAATAGCCCCGCAGTGTTAGTCCGCAAGGCTATCAAATATTCTTTTACTAAAAAATCATTCAATCGAGACTTTTCCATTTATAGAAATTTTGATTGTCTGATCTTTAATTAGTATTTTAAAAGATTTCTTGAGAACAAAAGCTTCTTCCCTCCCCCCAACAACAAAAAAAGCTACCGTTTCTTTTTCACGGCTCCCATTGAACCCTATTCTCAAATCATAAATTTTCTTCAATCTAGCCAAAGGAAATTTTCCCGATTCAGAATCAATTCGATAATTACAATTCATTTTTCGAGGTTCTTTGAGTTTTTTCATAAAACCCCTTACCGCAAATATCCTTCTACTCTGAGACATTATCGCGGAAATACTTTTTCTCAGTCTCGTCTCATCAACCTCCCCATTTAACCAGTAGGCTTTTCTTATTAATTCCGGAAAACGATTCTTGATGGCCTCTTTCAACCAACCGACTTGAAAAAGCCACTTTCCATCCCGGAAAGCTTCTTCTTTGGAAATAACTCCTTTTTGAAAAAGCAATTCAGCATTTTTATGCCAATTGCAAAGAACAATTAGAATAGCCTGAGTCAAAGAGGTTGGTTTTTCTTCAAAAGCAACAATCTCTTTCGAAATATCAGAAATTTCTTCCTCAATATTTGCTCCAAATATTTTCGGCTTTTTCATATTCCTGGTCAATTTTTTCAGCAAGTTCTTCATTTCTGGCGACATCCCGGTTTTAGCTCCGCTTGATTCCAACATCGACTTTTCTCCCTTATTTTTTGTTAAAATTTCTTCTTCTCCTAATAACATTTTCAGAAACCTTAACATAATTCTCGGAAATATTAGTGTTAATCCTTCTTCCAATATTTTCAGTTCCGATCATTTGTCCCCAGAGTTTTTCCAATCTTTCTCTCTTTTCTCCGCTCAATTCAGTTCTGCTTCCAACTACATCCCAATTCGACATTCTACTTCCTCCCCTTTTTCTTTTTTAGATTTTCAAATAACTACTCCTCTGCTACAAAACACCAAAAAACTATACCACACAATTTTAAGTTTGTAAATACCACACTTATAAAAAACAAAATTAACTATTTTTCACTTAAAAATTGAACTTTATTTAAAAATTACCCGCCTACCAGTAGAAAAGCAAAATTAAAAATTGTCTTATATCCACCCAAAAAGCTTGCCAATATAAAAAACATAAAAAATCAACAGAAAAACTCCTTCCCATTTTTTGATCTTTTGGTCTCGTACTACGAATACATACATAAAAGTCGCGGCCACCATCATTGGAATTCCAAAAAATAAAATGTTTTCTGGAATTATCAAAGTGCCCACCATCGCTGAAATCCCCATTACGGCAAAAGCGTTGAAAACATTAGAACCCAAAATATTCCCTACTGCTATTTCAATATTACCTTTTCGAGCCGCTGCCAAACTAACTGCTAATTCTGGCAACGATGTCCCCAAAGCCACCACACTAGCCGCGATAATTTCTGTTCCAATCTGAATTAAATTTGAAAAATAAACCACCGATTCAATTGTGTACTTAGCCCCTAAAAAGATAAAAATTGAACTACCGATTAAAACCAACAAGCTTCCGCCAGGAAATTTATTAATTTTTTCAACCTCCAAGTCTTCTTCAATATCAGATTTCATTTCTAATTTCTCTATCCAATTCCCGTGTTTAGAAAAAACAGTATGATATAAAAATAAAAACAATCCCAAAACACATAAAACTCCTTCAAAAAAAGTAAACTCCCTGTCCATCATGGCAATAATAATCAAAAGGGTTGATCCTAAAAGAGCCAATAAATCAGTCCCCACTACTTTTTGACTAAACTTTCTTTTAGTCGAAACAATCGCCACTATTCCCAGAACCAAAAAAATATTCGTAATATTTGAACCAATCACATTCCCCGCTACAATCTCTGAATGATTTTTCAAAACTGCCAACACCGAAGAAACCAATTCAGGCAAAGACGTTCCTAAAGCCACAATCGTCACGCCGATCACAAAAGCCGGCAATTTAAAAAACATTCCAATCTTTTCCGCTGATTCAGTAAAATAATCCGAAGCTTTCATCAAAATCGCCAAACTAATCACAAAAATTCCACCCCACAAAACTATTTCCGACATACTTTTTATTAAAGTTTAGAAAAACCAAATTCTGGCTAAATAGTCGCCAAAATTGGTTATTATAATCGAATAAATGATAAATCCCAGCGAAGAAAAAAGAAAAAATTTCTTGATTTTAATATGTGATAAGCCAAAGGCCGCCGTAATTATATCAATCGGCAAAATCGGCAAAAAATAAAAAACCAACAAATAATTTTCGTGACGAGTAATGGCTTTACAATAACGCTCTAAACGGTCTTTTCGAATAAACTTGGCCACCAAAAATTTCCCATATCTTCGAGCCAAGAAAAAAACGATCAAAGTCCCAATAATATTACCGATATAATTATAGACAGAACCCCAAATCGGACCGAAAATAAAGCCGGCACTAATAGCCGGAACAAACCCTGGGATCGGCGCTACCACCACTTCCAAAACAATCACACCAATAATAATAACCGGTCCCCAAACTCCAAAATTATTGATAAAAATCTGAAAAGATTCTTTATCGCCGAATAACCCTAACTGATCTTTTTCAACAAAAGCCCACAAAATTGCCAAAAGCAAAACCATTCCCACTGCAAAATCATATCTATATTTATGAATTCTTTTTCTCAATTTTATATTATTTTAAGATTTATTAAGGGGCTATTTCCAATCACAATTTTGTTACGAAATTTTTCAATTTTGAGATAAATTATTTAAAAATTTTTGAAGCTTTAATGATAATTAAGGCAAAACAATTTTTAGATAATTTATCTCAAAATTGAAAAATTGCAGTAAGAATGGTGACTGGAAACAGTCCTATTGAACTATTAAATTAATTCTAACACTATACCAAGTTGAAAACAATTAAGCCTTGACAATTTATCCATTCATTCTAAAATATCATTAGTACTTGTGGCGATTGGCGTATCCACCAAATACGCATCTTTTAAAAGATTGAGAGATTATTCTCCGCTAAACCAAGCAAATTTTAAAGAGTCTTAGTTTTAAAAACTAGGGAATCTAAGTGGAACCGCGATAAAAGGGACTGTTTTCAAACATTGTTTTGTTGTGAAAAGCTAGAATTTTAAGATAAATTTTTCAAATAATTTTTGCAGGACTAGCAAATCGCTAATTCAAAAAAATTTTTGAAAAATTTAGCTAAAATTATAGTTTTGCAACAAAAAGAATGTTTGGTAATAGTCCCAAATAAACCTCGTCTTAGAAATTGTTCAATTTTTGAACTATTTTTGAGATGAGGTTTTTATGTTTAAAAAAAATCATCGATCACCAGTCATCGGCTATCGGCAACTGTTTAGAATAGCGCTCGATAACCAATTACTGATTACTGATGACCAGATTTATAAATAATTTTTAATAAATTAATATATCTTTATGAAAAACGACAAAAAAAAGAAAAAGCTCCAATTATTACGTCACAGCACTGCTCACATTTTGGCCACCGCTGTTTTAAAATTTTTCCCAGAAGCCAAATTTGCAATTGGTCCATCCATCGAAAATGGTTTTTATTATGATTTTGAACTTCCCCGTCCTTTAATTCCAGAGGACTTGCCGTTATTAGAAGCCGAAATGAAAAAAATCATCAAAGCCAATTTTGCCTTTGAACAAAAATTAGTTCCCAGCCAAGAAGCTTTGGCTAAATTCAAAAAACTCGACCAACGATTCAAAGTCGAATTAATTGAAGATTTGATTAAAGAAAAAAATTCAGAAGTTAGCCTCTACAAATTGGACGGTTTTATTGATTTATGTAGCGGACCTCACATTGAATCTTCCGGCGAAATTGACCCTCAAGCTTTCAAATTGACCACAATTTCCAGCGCTTATTGGCGCGGCGATGAAAAACGAGAAAGTTTACAAAGAATTTACGGAACAGTTTTTGAAAATAAAGCCAATCTCAAAAAACATTTATTCGAAATGGAAGAAGCCAAAAAACGAGACCACCGAAAACTTGGAAAAGATCTTGATTTATTTTGTTTTTCCGATTTAGTTGGACCTGGACTTCCTCTCTACACTCCCAAGGGAACTATTATTAAAGAAGAATTGCAAAAACACATTGAAAGTGTTTGCAAAAAATATGGATTTCAGAAAGTCTCTACTCCCTCTCTAGCCAAACCTGAACTTTTTGAGATTTCTGGACATGCTAAAAAATTTGGTGATGAATTATTTCACGTCACTTCTGAAAAAAAACACGATCTTGTTTTAAAACCAGTTCAATGCCCTCATCAAACTCAAATCTATGCTTCAAAAAATAGATCATATAAAGATCTCCCTATAAGATATATGGAATCTGACAAACAATATCGAGCAGAAAAAACAGGTGAAGTTGGAGGACTATCCAGAGTTTATGCGATTACCGTCGAAGATGGTCATTCATTTTGTCGAGTCGATCAGATAAAAGAAGAAATAGAAATAATGGTTAATATTATCAAAGATTTCTATGGCAATTTAGGTCTTTGGGGTAATCACTGGGTTTCTCTCTCAGTTAGAGATTATGATCATCCAGAAAAATACATTGGCGACACAAAAGATTGGGATAAGTGCGAATCAATGTTGGAATTAATTTCTAAAGAAATGAAATTAGATGCAAAAAAATGTGAAGGAGAAGCAGCCTTATATGGTCCAAAATTAGACTTCATGTTTAAAGATGCCACCGGAAGAGAAATACAAATTCCAACTATTCAATTAGATTTTGCAACTCCCAAAAAATTCGGTTTATTTTATATAGACGAGACAGGAAAAAAAGTTCCTCCGGTAATGATTCATCGAGCAATCCTTGGTTCATACGAAAGATTGCTGGCTCTTTTGATAGAACATTTCGCAGGCGCTTTCCCTTCTTGGTTGGCACCAGTTCAAGTGGCCTTACTTCCAGTTTCTAAAAAATTCAATGATTATTCTCAAAAAATTGCAGAAGCATTAGAAAAAGCTGAGATTCGAATCGAAACTCCTGATGCAAACAACTCTCTTGGAAAAAGAATCGCCGAAACTACCAAACTTAAAGTCCCTTACATTTTAATTATGGGAGAAAAAGAAGAGAAAGAAGATACCGTGACGATTAGAAAAAGGGGTCAGAAAGAGCAAGAAACTCTAAAAATCGCTGCTTTTGTGAAGATGATTAAAAAAGAAATTACTAAAAAAATTTAGTTTTCAAAAGCACCAAATCCAAAATTACAAATACCAAATAAGCACCAATTTTCAAAATTCAAATATCTAAACCTGACTTCGATAAAGTTTTGAATTTAAGAAATTGTAATTTGTGATTTATTTGGAATTTGGTGCTTTGAGTTTGTAATTTACGAAAATATGAAATATTTTATCCGCACTTTCGGTTGTCAAATGAATTTCTCCGATTCCGAACGAATGGCAACTTTTTTTGAACAAAATAATTTTGAACCAGCCGACAAAATCGATCAGGCTGATTTAGTGATTTTCAACACTTGCGGAGTGCGCCAAATGTCCGAACACAAAGTCTACGGCCACGTTCACAATGTTTTTAAAAAAGACCCCCAAAGAAAAAAAATTGTAGTTGTCACCGGCTGTCTCGCTCACCGCGAAGAATTTCGAAAACGACTAGAAAATAAAGTCGATTTATTTTTACCCATCAAAGACTTCCCTAAAATATTAAAATTAATCGAAAAAAACAAAACTCTTTTAAAAAAATTAAAAGCAACTAAGCTCTCCCATACACTGGAGTATGGGAGTGAAGAAAATTGCTATCTTAAAATAAAGCCCAAGTACGAGAAAAAGGAATCCGCTCTCGTGCCAATTATGACCGGATGTAATAATTTCTGCACTTATTGCATTGTTCCCTACGCCCGCGGACCTGAATGGTCTCGACCTTTTAAGGAAATTCAAACAGAAATTAAAAAACTATGTCCTTACACGTGTAAGGACATATGTAAGGACATAACTCTGCTAGGACAAAATGTAAACTCTTACCGAGATAACGAAATTTCCTTCCCGATCCTGCTAAACACTCTAGCCAAAGAATTTCCCAAAATAACTTTCAGATTTCTCACTTCTCATCCCAAAGATTATTCCGATGAACTTATCAACGTCATTGCTCAAAACAAAAATATTTCCCGTCAAATTCATCTGCCAATTCAAGCCGGCAGTGACAAAATCCTCAAAGCGATGAACCGCCCTTACACTCAAAAATATTATTTAAACCTCATTAAAAAAACTCGAGAAAAAATTCCGGAGGCTAAAATCTCCACCGACGTAATTGTCGGTTTCCCTGGAGAGTCCGCAGAAGATTTTCAAGAAACCGTCAAAGTTTTTAAAGAAGTTAAATTCTCCGAAGCCTTCCTTAATAAATATTCCCCCCGTCCCGGCACCGCCTCTTTCAATCTCAAAGACAACATTTCTTTGGATGAGAAAAAAAGAAGAGAACAAGAATTAAGAAAATATTTCTAAATTCAATTTACAATAAACCAATTTACAATTTATAATAAATTTTCAATTATTTAATTTTCAATTTCCGCAAAGGCTCGCCTCGCCATAGCCTTAACGAAGGCGGGCGAGAATCCAGATTAAAAAATAAAAATTAGCAAATAAACAGCTAAAAAGAGAAGTTCTCAGACTCCCCTTTTAAAATTGATCTGATTATTTAACCAGATATTTTTGAAAATCAATGTTCACATTTATGAAATTTTGTTCTTTCGCTTTTAGAAGAGTTCCCGGTTAGCCTTTTATTCAATTGGCTAAGCCAAGCATAAATTCTCAATCTCCATGAAAATTTTGGCTCAAAATATTCAGATCCTTTTCCGCCCTGTTTTTTCAATTTCTCATACAATGATTCTTTTTTCATTACCCGCTCCTTTTACAAAGAATTTAATTATTTAAAATCACATTTTAGTTTCATTATCTCAATTCATTTTGACTATTATCAATTTTGGAATGATTTTTATTGACCAAGGAAACTAATTAGTTTCCTTGGTCAATCTGGTCGAATGCTTTTTAAATAGTGAACCTCATCTCGCGTATTCTCCTAGGTAGCGGCCTTCTCTTGAGTAATTCAATCATTTTTTTTGCCTTTCTACATTTTTCAACAAATTCTTTTCTTTTTTCTTTATCTTGCTTTAGCATTTTGCACCTCCTTAAATTTGAAAATCTAAAACAATGCCCTCTCTAAAATGTTTTCAGGTAACGCAGAAAAAAAATTTCCTGCAAGTAAAAATTTTTTATCCCAGAGATTGTTAACTATCAACCTTCAACGAGATTATTCCGCACAATACCAGAAATGAACCAAAGTAAACAAGTCTCTCTCCATTGACGGGTAATCCAATTGCAGTGTTTGGATTCGACTAAACCGAACAAAATCCCACAATAATTGCCAAACCGCCGAATATTAGAAGAGTGTTGAAGCGTCTATAAAACTTTCTCGAAAACGCTACTATTTTTTTCACTTAAAATCCCTCCTTAATTAAGTTAATAAAAACCACCTAAAAATATTTTCTCAATAAATCAAGTTATTGTCAATCTCTAGCAGCACAAACTCAAAACCTTTCTTCTTATCGGATTTCGATATTCGAAAGCCATTGAAAATTAAATCATTGAAAATTGATTGTAAATTGAAAATTGTTAATTGTAAATTAGTACCACTATCTCTCCTTTGACTTTATCTGGATTTTCTTCGTAATATTTTTTAATATCAGCGACTTCTCCGCGTTTTATTTCTTCAAATATCTTAGTTAATTCTCGCCCTAAAATTATTTTCTTGCCTGAACTACGAGTTTGGCACATTTCTTTGTCAAAACCTCCGCTACTCACTCCACGTACTTTCAAATACGCTTCTTTGCGTTGCTCGGCTTTTCCTCGAACTGCACTCAAATTCATATTTCCTGATTCTTGGGAATTTTCAAATTCTTCTTGTAATTTCTCTATTAATTCCAAATTTTTCATCAAACGATAAGGAGATTCATAATAAAGAGTTGGATAATTAGAAGCTAGAACTTCTCGGAAAAATTTCTCCCGACCTTTTTTGTTGGGTGGAAAACCCATAAAAGTGAAACGAGTCATATTAATTCCAGCCACGGAAACCAAAGCACTCAAAGCATTAGCTCCTGGGATGGGAGTTATTTTTATATCATTTCCAAAAAATTCCAAAGCACGTTCAATCAAAAGATTACCCGGATCAGAAATTCCTGGCGTTCCTGCATCGGTCACCAAAGCTACTTTCTCAACCTGCTTCATCTCCTCTAAAATCTTCCTAATCTGATTATCATTACTTTGCTGATGATAAGCTTTCAAGGGCTTAACAATTTCATACTTGTTTAGTAAGACTTTAGTTTTTCTAGTATCCTCGCAAAGAATAAAATCTGCCTCCTTAAGGGTTCGAACCGCTCGAAAGGTAATGTCCTCCAAATTGCCAATCGGCGTAGCAACAATCGAAAATTCTAACATTAAAGTAATTTAATTTTTAATTTCTCCCTCTTCTTTGACCTGCGACAAGCTCACTGAAAAAACCTTTGAATAACCACCAGAATCCATCGTAATTCCATATAAAATATCCGACATTCGCATCACTTCGCGAGAATGAGTGGCTAAAATAAATTGGGTTTTGTGGGAAAGTCGTTTTAAAATTTTACTAAATTTATCGGCGTTGGCTTCGTCCAAATTAGCTTCAATTTCATCTAAAAAAGCAAATGGGGGTGGGTTGTAGGAAATCAAAGCAAACAGCAAGGCAATCGAGGTCAAAGTCCGCTCTCCGCCAGAAAGCATATTTAAATTATTAATTCGCTTTCCCGGAGGATTGACTTTAATCTCAATTCCATACTCAATTTGTTTTTCTGTTTCTTCTGAATCATCTTCTAAATCATCGGTTCCCTCAACCCCTTTTCTTTTTTCAATTTTAATTTTTTCCAATTTAGCTGAACCTCCGGCAAATATTTGTTTAAAATAAATAGCAAATTCTTTATTAATAGAAAGAAAAGCTTGGCTTAAACGTTTTTTAATGGTCTTTTCCATTTCAACAATCACGCTGCTCAAATCACTCAAAGTCAATTTCAAATCTTGAGATTCTTTTTTTAAAAAATCATATTTTTCCTGAAGTTCTCGATGCTCCTCCACTACTGCTACATCGATTTCCTTAACTTGTTCTAACTGCCAATTAAGTTTTTCAATCTCCATTTTCAAATCTTCTGTACTCAATCGACCAGAAATCGCTCGCAACTCTTTAATTTCACCTTTAAAATTAGTTTGAATATCTTTTTCAATTTCCCTTAATTCTTGCTCAAGCTTGTTTTTTTCTAGCCTTAAATGTTGAATATATCGTTCCGCTTTTTCCATTTCAAATTGCTCTCTACGAAGTTGATCCTTGTAATTCACTCTTAATTCCTGCTTTTTTTGACTTTCCAGATTAATCACTTGAATTTTCTTATTTTTATCAACTATCTGCTGTTTGCAGTTTTCAATTTTAGCCAAATTCAAATCAGCCAAATCTTTAATTTTAACCAAATCTTTTTTCATTAAAGCTTTCTTTTGTTCAATTTCCTTGTTAGCTTTCTTTTTCACAGTCTTTCCCGCTTGAATTTCTTTTAATAAATCATTAATACTGGTCAGAATTTTGGTCACTAAAGATTTACTTTTTTGATTATTCAAATCTTCTTTAATCGCTTTTAATTTCAATAAAATATATTCTTTATCAACCAAAATAATCTCTTCTTTGTCTAGTTGCTCAATTTTTTCCCGAAGTGATTTTAACTCAATTTCTTTTTGAAAACCCACTCGCTCTAATTCATAGCGCTCACTTTCTAATTGAGTTTTTTCTTTTTCTATTTTGGCAATTAACTGATTTTTGATTTGAACAGAATCGTCACTACTTTCTTGAAGTTTTTGATTAACTTCTACTATTTTACTTTGACTATTTTCAATTTGGTTTTCAATTTTATTTAATTCAGAGCTGTTTTTTAGTTGATTTTTTTCGGCATTATTCAATTTAACTGCAAAATATTGTTTTCTTTTTTCCGCCAATTCTTCTCGAGTTTTTTGACTTTTTTCAATTTTTCGACTTTGATTTTTCAAAACTCTTAATTCTGGTTCGATTTCTCGCATTAAAGAAATCGCTTTTTCAATATTAATTTTGGTTTTCTTAATTCTTCGAATACTTTTCTTTTTTTTCAGTTGAAATTCTTTTACTCCCGCCGCATCTTCTAAAAATTCCATTCGTTCCAACGGACTCGATAAAAGAATTTGATCCGTCATTCCTTGATTAACAATTGTATAATTGCCATGTCCAATTCCAGCTCGAGAAAGTAAATTCATCAAATCAAATAATTTAACTTTACTATTGTTGATCAAATAGTGATTTTCTCCATCTCGATAAATTTTTCGAGTAATCACCACTTGATCATAATCAATATCAAAACGCTTACTAGAATTATCAAAAAAAACTGAAACCTGAGCGCAACCCAACTGAGCTTTAGTTGAAGAACCGGCAAAAATGATGTCTTCCCTTTTATTACCTCGAAGGTTTTTCGCTGATTTTTCCCCAATCACCCATCTTAAAGCGTCCGAAACATTTGATTTTCCACTACCGTTTGGTCCAACCACACAGGTGACACCATTTTTTAAATTTTTTCCACCCGAAAAATCCAAGATTGTTTTCTTGGCAAAAGATTTAAATCCAGTAATTTCTATTTTCTGAACAAACACAATACAAAATTTTTAATTTTTAATTTTGTAATTTTATAAATAAATTTAAAATCTAAATTTTTAAACACTCTCAATCAAGACGTTTTAAATTAAAAAATTAAGTTTTATTTAAAAATTATAAAATTATATTTTCAGAATTTAAAATTTTGAGTGCAATTCGAGGCGAAACTGAAGATTTCAATGAGACGCACTGACTGGTGCGGCGAACTGGAACCGGAAGTTTCAACGAAGAAGTGTGCCAAAATGCAAATTCATATCTATTTCCATTTTTTGGCTAATAGACCATTCTCGGCGGCACTGCGCTGAGCTTCCTGTTTTGAAGCTCCCTCTCCTTCCGCCACTTTCTCATCCTTCAAAAAAACCGCTATCAAAAAATTCTTATCGTGATCTGGTCCCCATTCTTTAACCAATTCATAATGCGGAGTGACTTGAGCAATTTCTTGAGCTTTTTCTTGGAAATAGCTTTTAGCATCCAAATAAGTTTTATTTTTAAGAATTTCTGGAAGTTTGACGATAATATATTTATTGATGAATTTATCAACTTCCTCAAAACCTTTATCTAAATAAATACTTCCAATCAAAGCTTCCATAGCATTGGCTAAAATATAATTTCGCGCTTTTCCAGTGTCTTTTCTTTCTCCCTTGGACATTAAAAGAAAATCATCTAATTTGATTTCTTTAGCAACTATGGCCAACATCTCACCATTTACCAAAGCCGCTCGCCAGCTAGTTAAATCTCCCTCTTGATTTTTGTGATTTTTGAAAAGATAATCCGTGACGGATAATTCTAAAACTGCGTCTCCTAAAAATTCTAAACGTTCATTGTGAGGCAACTCATATTGTCGGTTTTCATTTAAATAAGACCGATGAGTCATTGCCTCTTGCAAGTGATTAAAATTCTTAAAAGATAAGTTTATTTTTTTCGCCAAATCTTTTAATCCTTGATTTTCCATAAATTTAATTAATACATTAAAATTAGAACAAAAACTTTGCTCTAATCCAATCTTACCATAATTTTAATTATATGAAATGGTTTATTGACAAATAAAGCTTTTCTAGGCAGACTTTAAATAAAACAAAAAGACAAAGGAGGTTGTATGGAAAATTCCAGCAGAATGCTTTTAGTCCAAACTAAAATTAAAAAAATAGGAGGATCTGAATATTATCAAGGATTTTTGGCTATACATGAAACTGTTTTTTCTTTTGAAATAAAATTTCCACTTTTTTTCAATTATATTAACCAATTTTTAGACCCTTCTTTTTTCTGGGATTTATCAAACATCACGCTTGAAAATTCAGAAAAAGAACGAATCGTTCTCGATAATGAAGAACGTAAACTTTTCCTATTAGCAGTAGGAGCCGCTACTGTGCCTATGGCTAAAAACAAAAAAGGTTATTCGACTTCTTCAAGTAAACTTTTTATCAACGACGAAACAATTAAAAAATTAAACAAACCAAAGTTTGATTGTAAAATACCAATTAAATTATGTTAACCATCAAAAACCCCAGGCCAAATAGCCCAGGGTTAAAAATTATCAGAAATTCTTATTAAGCTGCTATTTTAAACTCTTTTCGATCACAATATTCTGCAGTTTTACCCACATTCCACTGTTTCACGGGAGTTATAAAACCTACAACTCTAGCATAAACTTCAGTCCCAATAAACTTATTTGCACAATTTTCACATCGGTAAACTCCTTCTTTTTTCCAAAAACTCACATTGGAATCCCCAACTTTAATTTCCTTTCCACAATCAACACATCTTGTGTTTTTTGATATTGATTTTGTCATTTTGTTTTGGGGCTTATTATGGAATAACTTTTACTCAATAATAAACTCAATTATTTTTTATGTATATTTAACCTTGATCCCCCTCCTTAAATTCAAGGATGATTTTAAAAAACTTCAATTATCAAATTTCATTATCAATTCAATCTAATTCAACTGACTATCTCAGAATAAACCTCACATTGCTGTTCTATTAAACACTTAGGACATTGTTTATGTTCTCCACTCAAATAACCGTGAATTGGACAAACACTAAAAGTTGGAGAAAGAGTAAAGTAAGGCATTTTATAACCAATAGCAATCTTTTTAACAAAAGACTTAACTATCTCAATATCATTAATTTTTTCTCCTAAAAAAGTGTGAAAAACAGTTCCTCCCGTATATTTAGTTTGAAGTTGATCTTGCAAATCTAAAGCTTCGAATGGATCATCTGAAAATCCAACTGGCAATTGAGAAGAGTTCGTGTAATAAGGAGTCTCTTCGATTTTATCTTTTTTGTTGCTATTGGCAAAAATCATTTTAGGAAATCGATTTTTATCCTTCAGAGCTAATCTATAGCTAGTTCCTTCAGCTG
Organism: uncultured Bdellovibrionales bacterium; assembly: GCA_964643985.1. Classification (GTDB taxonomy): domain Bacteria; phylum Patescibacteriota; class Minisyncoccia; order Moranbacterales; family DUUL01; genus UBA2773. Next base: position 44,467 of record CAZXUS010000003.1, read on the forward strand.
GAGTAGCTTCTAGATTATATAAACTACCCGTCTCTTTTTGAAAATCAATCATTCTATCTCTCATAAAATCTAAAATTTCCTCGGCTAATTTCACCCCTTTTTTCGTTGTAATATCTTCTCTGATAAAATTCAAAAGAGCTTCGTTCATCCCAATAATTCCAATAGTAGAAAAGTGGTTACCCCAATAAGTCCCTCTCCTTTTAAACATATCCTTTAAATAAAATTTCGAGTAAGGATATAATCCATTTTGAGTAAATCCTTCAATTGTTTTTCTTTTAATCTCCAAGCTTTCCTTAGCAATGTCCATTAGATTGCTTAAACGTTTTAAGAAATCAGCTTTATCTTTAGCTAAATAACCAATTCGAGGTAAATTAATAGTGACGACGCCGATAGACCCAGTTAACGGAGCTGATCCAAATAGACCACCCATTCTTTTGTGTAATTCTCGATTATCCAATCGCAATCGACAACACATTGATCGAGCGTCCTCAGGATCCATATCAGAATTTACAAAATTGGCAAAATATGGAATTCCATATTTAGCCGTCATTTGCCAAACTTTATCTAATTTTTTATCATCCCAATTAAAATTTTTAGTTATATTATAGGTTGGAATCGGAAAAGTGAAAACTCGTCCAGTAGCATCTCCCTCGCTCATTACTTCCGCAAAAGCTTGATTAATCATATTCATTTCTTCTTGAAAATCTCCATAAGTATCCTTTTGCGGTTTTCCTCCAACAATAATATTTTGGTCCTTATACATTTTAGGACAATTCAAGTCCATCGTAATATTAGTAAAAGGAGTTTGAAAACCAACCCGAGTTGGAACGTTTAAATTAAAAACAAACTCTTGCATCGCCTGTTTGACTCCTTTGTAATCTAATTTATCATATTTAACAAATGGAGCTAATAAAGTATCAAAGTTGGAAACAGCTTGAGCTCCAGCAGCTTCTCCTTGAGTTGTATAGAAAAAATTCACTAACTGCCCCAAAGCTGGTCGAAGATGTTTTGGCGGTTTACAAGAAACTTTTCCAGCCACCCCAGTAAAACCCTGCGTTAACAAATCCTGCAAATCCCAACCGCAACAATAGGCGGAAACCTTGTCTAAATCATGAACATGAAAATCACCTCCTTCGTGAGCACGCTTAATTGATTTTGGATAAACTCTTTCCATCCAATACTTTCCACTAACAATTGAGGAAATATAGTTATTCAAACCTTGCAAAGAATAAGCCATATTAGAATTTTCCTTGACTTGCCAATCAATTTCACCCAAATATTTATCGACTAAATTAACCGCTTCGTCTAAAGATTTTTCAGTATTCCGCAATGAAGAACGCTTATTTCGATAAAGAATATAGGCTTTAGCGGTTTTATCAAAATCCAAAATCATCAGAACCTGCTCGATTGTGTCTTGAACTTCTTCGATATTGGGAATATAGCCAGGTCGAGCTTTTTTTAACAACATTTGAACCGCTTTTTTGGTGACGTTATCCGCCGCCTTCAGGCTTCCTTCTCCAATCTCTTTAAAGGCTTTGTAAACTGCTTCTTTAATTTTACTTTTATCAAATTCAACGATTGAACCATCTCTCTTGATAATCTTTTCAATAGTTTTTTTCGCCTTAGCTTTTTTCACTGGGCTTTTTTTCTTTTCCGCATTTTTTTGTTTTTTCATTTTTTTCGGTCCCCTGCTTAATTTTTAATTAGTATCTATTTAAAATAGTTTTACCTTGGAAATGATCCCACATTAAATTAATTTAATTGGTTTTTTTAATTTTGTGAAGTTCTTTTACAAATCTTTCTCCGCTTCCAAATGATTTAAAAACTGAAGCAAATCTCAAATAAGCCACTTGATCTTTCTTTTTTAACTTTTCCAAAATAGCCGTTCCTATTTTTTTAGAAGTAATTTCGGCTGTTCCTTCACAATTTATTTCCGCTTCAATTTCATCAATCAATTGAATTAGACTCTCTCCCTGAATTCTTTTATTAGTAGCTTTCTTGATTCCTTCTTCAATTTTATTTCTTTGATAAGCTTCTTTCGTTCCGTCTCGTTTGACTACCGTTCGATTTAAAATTTCGACTTGTTCATAAGTAGAAAATCGAGCCTGACATTTTTCGCATTCTCTTCTTCTTCGAATGGTTTTATTGTCGTTAGTATCTCTGGAATCGATTACTTTTGTTTCGCTATGACCGCAAAAAGGACATTTCATTTTTTTTATTAAATTTTTTATTTTTTCCCTAAAAACACAACATCTTGTGCTTTCAATCTTCATTACTCTACTATTATAATTTCTATAGGGAACCTTGTCAAGGAAAAAATTGATTAATTTTTATTCTGACCATAGGACTGTTTCTAATCACTCTTTTTACTGTAATTTTCCAATTTTGGTAACAAAATTGCAATTAAAAACGGTCCCATTCTATCTATTGAAATTAAGCCCTTGATAAGCTAAAATAAATTGCGAAGATTCCATTTAATTAATTTAAATTTAACAATTATGTTGAATTTTATCGGCGTAGTTCCATTTTCACCAGCTATTATTCCGGAAATTAATAAAAAAAATCTCCTACTAACCAAAAAAACAATCTCTGAGCTAGAAAAATTTTCCGAAGAATTAGCCCATTTTAAGCCTGATACAATCTTTTTTGTTTCTCCTCGCGGTCCAATGCGTTATGATAAATTTACCATAAACATCGAAAAAAATCTCAAAGGAAACTTTAATAAATTTGGGATTGATAATCAAAAAGATTATTTTTATTCTGGAAATTATTCACTCGCTAAATCTATTTTAAAAAAATTACGTCAACAATATTTTCCAATTGAAGCTGTTCAAGAAGAAAACATCGATTACGGAACACTAGTTCCTTTATCTTTTTTCGATAAACATTTTAAGAAAAAACCCAAAATAGTCACCTTGACTTTTTCTTCTTTAAGCTGGGAAGATCATTTTCATTTAGGCGAAATTTTAAAAGAAGTTTTTGCTAAAACCGAGGAAAATATTGCTTTTATTGTCAATGGTGATTTATCCCAAAGAACTAGTGACGATTCTCCTGAAAAATTTTCTCCTTACAGCGTCAAATTCGACCAAACCTTGATTAAATTATTAAAAAATTCCGAAACTAACAAAATTTTGAAATTAAATCCTGAATTCTGCAAAGAAGCTGGGGAATTAGGCTTAAGATCAATTATTATTGCACTTGGAATTTTGAATAAAACTCGCAACAAATTCTCTAAAATATCTTATGAAGCTCCGTTTGGGGGAGGATATTTGATTGGAAGATGGACACTGAAGTAAAACAACGTCATCAGTAATCAGTCACCGGTCATAAACAAAGTTTACTGCTTAATGACTGATGACTACTGACCAATGACACTTATTCTACAATTATAAATCTTAAAAACCATATATTAAGAATGATGTCTAAATGCTATTATTATCGAATTATCCCTCTCACTCGGATTTCAATTGATCACGAGCCTCATTTTACCTACCAATCTGAAGAAAAAATTTCTTTCGGTTCTTTGGTTATTATTCCTTTTGGCAGAAAAAAAGTCAAAGGAATAGTTTTAGACGAACAACCGAAGCCTTCTTTTCGAACTCGAAAAATATTGCAAATTAAAACAATTAATCTGGTAAATAAAAAACAAATAGCTTTGGCTAAAAAAATTTCAGAATATTATTTCACTCCATTGGGCGTAGTTTTAAAATTTTTTACCTTTAATATTACCAAAAAAATCGTTGAAATTGACAAAGAAAATTTTTCTGAAAAATCTAAGATTCAATTGACTGAAGCTCAAAAGAAAGTCTTAGGGGGAATATCTGCCATAGACAGACCTTCGGGAAATAACCAAAAGAAATTTCTAGTTTTTGGCCCAGCTTCTTCCGGAAAAACAGAAATTGCCATGGCTTTAATTGAAAAAAATTTACAAGAAAAAAAGCAATCATTGGTGATTTTACCTGAAATATTTTTATCTTATCAAGAAATTTATCGCTATCAAAAAAGATTTTTTGACAAGAAAGTGGCGCTACTCCATTCTCAACTAAAACCTTCTGAAATTTCTGCTATTTGGACGCAAATCAAAACCGGAGAAATAGATATCCTAATCACTACCAAAATCGGTTGTTTTATGCCATTTAAAAATTTAGGGGCCATTATCGTTGACGAAGAGCAAGACATTTCTCATAAAAATTGGAATCAAAATCCAAAATATCACGTCGAAAAAGTGGCCAGCTGGCTAGCGCAAATCTATCAATCTCAACTAATTTTTCTTTCCGCTACCCCTTCTATAAAAAATTATTGGAAAAGTAAAAATAAAGAAAACAACTGGCGATTATTAGAATTACCTCCGCTTGAAATCAATAAAATAAAAGTACTGGAACCAGAAATTAAAATCATCAATTTATGGGAAAAATCCTATCAAAGAAATGGCGATATTTTATTCTCCAGAGAACTTTTAGCTGATTTTAAAAAAACGCTAGAAAAAAAGAAAATTTCTCTGATTCTAGTTCCCTACCATGGCAAAAGCCAAGCGGTTTTTTGCGAAAAATGTAAAACCACTTTAAAATGTCCCAAGTGTGAGACTTCTCTTGTCCACACTAAAGATATTTATCAATGTCTTCATTGCGATTACAAAATTTCCAGTTTAACTAGTTGTCCAACCTGCAAAAGCTACAAACTCAAAAACGTTGGTTTTGGAACCGAATCAGTCGCTTCCGAAATTAAAAAAAGATTTCCCTATTCTAACGTTAGTTTGGTAGAAAAAAGCAGTTTTGAAAAAAATAAGTCTCGAACTCTTTTGTTTAAAAAAATTAGAGAAAATAAAATTGATTTTTTAATTGGAAATCAAACTATTGCTAAAGGTTTCGATTTCCCCAACATCAATTTAGTCGCAATTCTCAACGCTCAAAGATGGACCGGAAAAGCTGATTATAAATTTGACGAACGTTGGTTAGGTGGTTTTTTCCAAGTTGGCGGACGCCTTAATCGACCTCATAGCGACCAGCAAGGAATATTTTATATTCAAAGTTTTAAATCCAATCTTGAAATTTTAGATAATCTTAAAAAATGGGACTGGCATAAATTCATCGGAAAAGAGCTTATTAATCGAGAAGCACTCGGCTATCCACCTTTCAAAAAATTATATCGATTAACTTTCAAAGATTTTAATAAAGAAAAAGTTGAAAAAATTGTCAACAAAGTATATAATCAACTACAAGAGAAGTTCACTGAAGATGAAATCATAATCTTTGAACCTTTTTATAGTTTTATTAAAAAAAAGGGAATTTTTTGGAATAAACATATTTTAATAAAAACCGAAAACAAGGAAAGTAATAAATTTAAAAATCAATTAAAAAAACTTTCTGTCGCTTGGAGTATTGATCCCGATCCAGAAAATATCTTTTAATAAAAAAATTAATCAATTCTTAGCAATCAATTATGAAAATATTAGAATATCCCAACGAAATTTTAAGAAACAAATCCGAAGAAGTTAAAGATCCAACTAGCGTTGAAACCAAACAGTTAATCGCGGAGATGCTTCAAACTATGAGAGCCAACAATGGTTTAGGCCTAGCAGCCCCTCAAGTTGGAAAAAATTTGAGACTTTGTATGATTGAAATTGAACACGAACTTTTTGTGTTGATAAATCCAGAAATCAAAAATATTTCCAAAGAAGAAATTTTAGCTGAAGAAGGTTGCCTTTCTTTTCCTAATAAATTTCTAAAAATTTCAAGAGGTAAAAGAATAAAAATAAAAGCCACTGATTCAAATGGTAAAAAACAAATTATTAGAGCTCGGGGACTTTTAGCTCGAGCTATTCAACACGAAATTGACCATCTGAACGGGGTTCTAATTGTTGACCGAGTTGAAGAAAACCAGAATGCTTAATAAACTATTTTTAAATAACTTTTCCAAAAATCAATGAAATTGAAAGACGCTCGAATAATTTTTATGGGAACTTCTTTTTTTGCTAAAGAAATTTTAAAAAATTTGATTGAAAGCGAAATAAAAATTAACTTAGTTATAACCCAACCCGATAAACCGGCTGGAAGAAAAAAAGAATTGAAATCATCCGAAATAAAAATATTCACTCAAAAAAATAATCTAAAGTTAGCTCAGTTTCCAAAATTAAACGAAAACGCTATTTCCGAAATTGAAAAAATTAAACCTGATTTAATTTTAGTAGTTGCTTATGGACTGATAATTCCTCCGGAAATTATCAAACAACCTCCATATGAATGTGTCAATATTCACCCTTCCCTACTGCCCAAACTTCGTGGTTCTTCCCCGATTCAAACTGCATTGCTCGAAGGATTTGAAAAAACTGGAACGACTATAATGAAAATCGATTCTAGCATTGATTCCGGCGAAATAATCGCTCAAAAAACAATTCAAATAAAAGCTCAGGATATTTACCCTGCTCTAGAAAAAAATTTATTAAAGATAACTAACAAAATTTTAATAAAAACTTTAGATGATTATCTTGAAAAAAAAATCACTCCCAAACCACAAAATCACGAACAGGCTTCTTTTACTAAAATAATCAAGAAACAAGACGGTCAAATTGATTGGACTGAAACTTCTGAAAAAATTTACAACAAATTTAGAGCGTTTTATGATTGGCCTCAGATTTACACTTTTTGGACAAATAAGGGAAAAACTAAAAAAATCACTTTAACCGAAATTGCGTTGACCAATCAAACCAAAAAAGATAAAAAAATCGGTGAAGTTTATCAAGAAAATAATCAAGTTTTAGTTAATGCTAAACAAGGCTCACTGATTCTAGAAAAAATAAAATTAGAAGGCAAGAATAATTTAACCATTAAAGACTTCCTAAACGGCAATCCCGCTTTAATTGGAAGTATTTTAAAATAAAAAAAATGACAAAAAAAGACAATTCAACTTTAATTGCGTTTTCCACAATGATGATTTTACTAATGGCGGTAATTATATATTTCGTAATAACCAAAAAGAATTCTTCCGATGAAAATTCTCTGCTGGAAACCGAAGAAGAAAAAATTGAAGAGCTCAATTATAATCTTACTTTTATAACCCCTAAAAAAGTTTTCGAAGCTATCCGTAAAGAAAATTCTCTCATAATTGACACTAGAAATAATCCAGATTTCATTGAAAATCACATTGAATCTTCGATAAATATTCCTTTGGAAAATTTTATCGAGAAAGAATTTCAATTAGATATAGAAAAAAATCTAATTTTCATAGAAAAAGAAGGAACTCAAGACGGAAAAAAAATAGCCAACCGACTCAAAGAAAATGGCTATAAATTAAATTACTTAAAAGGTGGACTCTACAGTTATCTTGGCGCTGGTTATGACTTAATTTCCTACGGAGACGTCAATTCAGCTCAAGATAGAGCCAAGGTCAATTTAATCGATTTAGCAACTCTCGGAAGCAAACTCACTTCTGGGGAAAGATTTATCTATTTAGATGTTCGAAAAAAAAGTGATTTTGATAAAGATCATTTTGAAAATTCAGTCAATATCGCCTTAGAAGATTTAGAAAAAAATAAAAGCAATCTTCCAACTGGAAAACTTTTAATTATCGATGAAAATAACGCCCGCAGTTTTAAAGCTGCCGTTCGATTGTCCGATATGAATGTATTGACTGTTTATTACTTAACCGATAAATATAGTGAATTTAAAAAAGCCATTCAAAATAAAACACTACTGAAGTAGAGTTTTATTTTGAAATTTACAATAAACTTTTGATAAATATTCAATACTCAACATTCAACATTCATTCAACAACTAAATACTTCAATACTCAATTATTGAATATTGATAAATTGGATATTGAATGAATATTGTTTATTGAATATTGAACATTTGCTCTTAATTAGTACGGCGAACGAAAAGTGCAGATTTCAACATAATAAACGCCTCCAAAGCTAGAGACTTAATAATTTAAGTAAAGTTTGAGGAGAATTTGAGCACCGAGTAAGACGTACTGAAAAGTACGGCGAACGAGTGGCGGAAATAGGGACCAAGTTTGAATACAATTTCGTAATGAAATTTTAAATTTTTGAGGTAAATTATTCAAATAATTTTTGAAGCACTGGCCATAGTCAATGTAATAAAATTTTTGTATAATTTAGCCAAAAATTTTAGATTGAATAGAAAGAGTATTTAAATTTAGTCCCAAGACAAAAAAATTTACTAAATTTTTAAGTCTCATCAGTACTCTCTTTGCTCGATTTCCATGATGCGATTGTACTTGGCGGCTCTCTCAATCCTCGCCGGCGCCCCAAACTTCACATACTCCGCTTCCGTCGCAATCGCTAAATCAGCAATAAAATCATCCGCTGTTTCTCCACTTCGATGCGATACCGCAATTTTAAAATCATTATCTCGAGCAACATTAATTGCCCTAATCGTCTCAGACAAAGATCCAATTTGATTAACTTTAATTAAAACCGCGTTACAAGCATCCTTATTAACCGCTTCTTGAATTAATTTTTCATTAGTCACCAATAAATCATCTCCGATTATCGGTAATTTATGTTTATTTTCTTGATTAAAAGCAATCCAACCCGTCCAATCAAATTCACTCATCGGATCTTCAATCACTTTCATATTATATTTTTCAATCCATTCTTGATACATTGATTGGATTTTTTTGCTATCCAATGAAACTTTTTCTAATTTCAAATTATATTTATTGGTTTTTTTATCATAAAAACTGTTAGCCGCCGCATCAATTCCAGTTCCCACTTCTTTTTTAGAATAACCAGCTTTCTTAATTGCTTTTTGGATAAACGCTAAAGCACTTTGATTATCTGGCAAGCGAGGAGCAAAACCGCCCTCATCACCCACCGCTACTCGATAATCGTCCCCAATCAAAATATTTCGTAAATTATGATAAACTTCCGCTCCGGCTCTTATCCTATCGGTAAAATTTTCAAAACCAAATGGCACCACCATAAATTCCTGAATATCCAATAAACTGTCAGAATGTTCTCCACCATTAACTAAATTCATCATTGGAATTGGAAATTTATAATCAACGCTTTCTTCCAAATCATAAACTTTTCGTAAATATTTCCACAATGGTAAACCTTTTTTAATCGCCGCCACTCTGGCCACCGCTAAAGAAACTGCCAAAATGGCATTGGCTCCCAACCTTGATTTGTTTTCAGTTCCATCCAATTCAATCATAATTTGATCGATTTCTTTTTGATCAAAAATTGACATATTTTTAATAGCAGGAAAAATTTCTTTTTCAATATTCTCACAAACCTGCTGAACTCCCTTGCCTAAAAATCTTTTCTTGTCACCATCCCGAAGCTCTAAGGCTTCTTTGGTTCCAGTAGAAGCTCCTGAAGGCACCGCTGCCTTAGCCGACGTTCCGTCCATCAATGTCACTCTAGCCTCCACTGTCGGATTAGCTCTCGA
>CAZXUS010000004.1:0-53481 GCA_964643985.1 uncultured Bdellovibrionales bacterium
GCACCAGTAATCATATTCTTGATGTAATCAGCATGTCCTGGACAATCAACGTGAGCATAATGTCGTTTATCAGTTTCATACTCAACATGAGCAGTAGCAATTGTAATTCCTCGCTCTTTTTCTTCTGGAGCTTTATCAATTTCGCTAACAGATTTGTTAGAAGCCATTTTTCCCATCAAAATCATAGAATGTAAAATAGCAGCAGTTAACGTAGTTTTACCATGATCAACATGACCAATAGTTCCTACATTTACATGGGTCTTTCCACGTTCAAATTTTTCACTCATAACAACTTTTCATTATTTCAAAGGATTTACCACCTAAAAAATAATTATTAAACTTATTAAACTTTATTATATCTAAAATAATAATAAACCATTACAATGATATCAAAACCTAACTATTTGTCAAACCAATAAAATTTATCAAGGGACTATTTCCGATCACCCTTTTTACTGCCCGTCTCGCGTCGCTTGTCGAGGCGGACTTGCCGAGGCGAACAATTTTCCAATTTTACCTTAAAATTGATAAATTTCGCAACCCGTCTCACTAAGGCTTGCCGAGGCAGGCAAAATTGTGATTGAAAACAATCCCCTCAAAAACAAATTTTAAACTTCTCCGTCTTTAATTTTTTGCGCAACATTAGCAGGCACTTCCGCATAATGATCAAATTCCATTGAATAATTGGCTCGTCCTTGAGTCATAGATCTCAACTGAGTTGAATACCCGAACAATGATGCCAAGGGCACTTCCGCAAAAATAACCTTGGTTTTAATTTTTTCATCGCCTCGATCAACCATTTCCGTAATTTGCCCTCGTTTTGAATTCAAATCTCCCACCACATCGCCCAAGTAATTTTCCGGAGTAGTCGCTTCAACTTTCATAATTGGTTCTAAAATAACCGGATCAGCAATTTTAGAGGCAGCTTTAAAGGCCATTGATCCTGCTATTTTGAAAGCTCCTTCAGAAGAATCTACATCGTGAAAGGATCCATCATAAACCGTCACTTTAATATCCACCATTGGATAACCGGCCTGAATACCTTTTGTCATCGCGCCTTCCACCCCTTTTTTAATAGCCGGAATATATTCACTAGGAATAGAGCCTCCTTTAATTTCATTAACAAATTCAAAACTAACACCCTTTTCTTCGGATGGTTCAACTTTCAACCAACAATGTCCATACTGACCTCGTCCTCCAGATTGCTTGACATATTTTCCTTCAGCTTCAGCCATTTTTCGAATAGTTTCTCGGTAAGCAACTTGTGGTTGACCGACATTAGCTTCAACTTTAAATTCCCTTTTCATTCGATCCACAATAATGTCAAGATGCAATTCACCCATTCCAGAAATAATAGTTTGAGCAGTTTCTTCATCTGTTCTAACCGTAAAAGTCGGATCTTCTTCAGCTAATTTCCTCAAAGCAATCGCCATTTTTTCTTGATCCACTTTAGTTTTTGGTTCAATCGAGATAGAAATAACAGTTTCTGGAAATTTAATATTTTCTAAAACAATCTGATTTTTTTCATCACATAAAGTATCTCCGGTAGTCGTGTTTTTCATTCCTACTAAAGCTCCAATTCCACCTGCGTAAATTTCTTCGATTTCCTCCCGATTATTCGCATGCATTTGAAGAATTCGTCCAATTCGCTCTTTCTTTCCTTTGGTTGAATTGTAAACATAAGAACCAGCTTGCAATACTCCTGAATAAACTCGGAAAAAAACTAACTGTCCAACATAAGGATCAGTCGCAACTTTGAAAGCCAAAGCTGAAAAAGGTTCTAAATCAATCGCTTTTCGGGTTATTTTCTTGTCTTCTTCATCGACTTCATTCCCTTCTATATCAGGAATGTCAGCCGGAGAAGGCAGATAATCGACAACAGCGTCCAAAACTTTTTGAACTCCTTTATTTTGAAGAGCCGTTCCAGTCAAAACAGGTTCGATTGCTCCCGCAATAGTTCCTTTTCGAATGGCTTTTTTAATTTGTTCTTTAGAAATTTCTTTTCCTTCTAAATAAGCTTCCATTAAATCATCATCTAATTCAGCAACTCTTTCTATTAATTTTTCTCGCCATTCTTCCGCTTTAGCTTGCAGTTCTTCAGGAATTTCTTTTTCATCCACAATTTCCCCCATTTTACCAGAGAAAAGATAGGCTTTCATTTCAACTAAATCTACCACACCTTGGTGTTCACCTTCTTCACCAATTGGCAATTGAATCGCAACTGCGTTAGAAGACAATCGAGTATGAATAGACTCTAAAGAACGCTCAAAATTAGCACCATCTTTGTCGATTTTGTTAATGAAACAAATTCTAGGAACATTATATTTATCAGCTTGTCGCCAAACAGTTTCTGATTGAGGTTCTACTCCTTCCTTGCCATCGAAAATAACCACGCCTCCATCTAAGACTCGCAAAGACCTTTCAACTTCCACCGTAAAATCAACATGACCAGGAGTGTCAATAATATTAATTAAACTATCCTTCCAGAAACAAGTAGTAGCAGCCGAAGTAATAGTAATTCCTCGTTCCTGCTCTTGTTCCATCCAATCCATAGTTGCTTCACCCTCGTGAACTTCTCCAATTTTATGAGAAATACCAGTATAAAATAAGACTCTTTCGGTGACAGTTGTTTTACCTGCATCAATATGAGCAATTATTCCAATATTTCTACTTTTTTCAATAGGATATTTCCTAGCCATTTTCTTTATAAATAATTTTTAATACAAATATTTTACAGCAAGGCAAACACAACTCAACCAAGCCTTATAGAAATAAAATTTTTGAGCACAATTCGAGACGGATTCAAATAATAAATAAAATCTTAATAAATCAATCTTTTCAACCGCTTCGTAAAAGGCTACAAAAACTAAATGTTTGAGTGCAATTCGAGGCAAATTTTCAATTGCGTATGAGATGTGCTGATATGGCACATCGAAAAGCAATTGGAAATTTAACAAAGAAGTGCGCCAAACATTTAGTTTTTAATTTTCTAGGCGAAGTGAGCAAAGGCTTTATTGGCTTCCGCCATCCGATGAGTATCTTCTCGTTTTTTCATAGCAGCTCCTTTTTTATCAGCCGCATCAATCAATTCATCCGCTAAACGAATTGCCATTTTTTTACCTTTTTTGTTTTTAATGGAATCCTTAATCCATCGCATCGCTAAAGTTGTTCTTTTTACTCCAATGACTGGAACTGGAACTTGATAGTTAGCACCACCAATTCTTCGCCCTTTCAATTCCATTAGAGGAGAAACATTTTTTATCGCTTGCTCGAAAACATTTAAGCCACCTCGATTAGTTCTGTTATGAATTTCATCAAAAGCATCATAAACAATTTTTTCAGCAATAGTTCTTTTTCCTCGAACTAGTATATGACCAACAAATCGACCCACTAAAAGTGAATTATAAACAGAGTCTGCTGACCAATTTTTTTTGTAAACTTTATTCTTTCTAGACATATTTTAAATAGTTTAAATTTAGAAAAATTAAATATTTGAGTACAATTTGAGGAAAATCTAAATTTATATACGAGATGTACTGAATGGTATATCGAGAAGTAAATTTAGATTTGACAAAAAAGTGTGCCAAATATTTAGTTTTTATTTCTTGGGCTTTTTGGTGCCGTATTTAGACCGCCCCTTAATTCGATTTTCCACTCCAGCCGCATCAAGAACACCACGCACCACTTGATATCGAACACCGGGAAGATCTGGAGTTCGTCCTCCTCGAATCACAACAATTGAATGTTCTTGTAAATTGTGACCGACACCTGGAATATAAGCTGTCACTTCTTTTCCGTTAGTAAGTCGAACTCGAGCAATTTTTCGAAGAGCAGAGTTCGGTTTTTTAGGACTAGTTGTTCCAATTTTTATACAAACCCCTCGCTTAAAACAAGAAGGATAATAAACTGGCTTATTTTTAATAGAATTAAAACCAAAGTCCAAAGCAGTTGTTTTCGATTTTTTAACTACTTTTTTTCTAGGATTTTTTATAAGCTGATTAATAGTCGGCACGTTTTTTTAAATTAATAATTTAAATTTTTATTCACAAAATTTCTACCGGATAATTAATCCCGTCTTCCTTAATTTACTCTTTACTGAAGAGAAAACAAAACAAAACAATATTAACTATTGATAAATAATCTTAACTTCTTTTGATTTTACATAAACTTAAGACTCCTGTCAATACATCTTCAATGTTTATTTACCCATCTTTTTTCTAATAAAAGCTGGGATTTCAATATCATCATCCAAATCATCCAAAGGATTTTCTTCCGGACCAAATGATCCGCCACTCATTTTAGATTCATCGCTTTTGAATTTATTATCTTTACCAAAATTATTAGCCGAATCTTCCTCATTATCAAAATCGTCATCCATAAAAGAAGAAACTTTGCTTTTCTTGAAACCATCTTCATCTTCGAGACTATCTTCTTCCAAATTAAGATCCTTAGAAAAATCACCCTGGGAAATTCCATCATTATCAAAACCAGTCGCCACTACTGTAATTTTTATCTCATCTTTTTTGACTGTTTCATCTGAGGCCGCTCCAAAAATTATTCGAGCATTTGGATCAATATTTTCAGTAATAAGTCCAGCTGCTTCATTGATTTCCATCATAGTCAAATCAACTCCCCCCGTAATATTGAACAAAACCCCCTTAGCTCCATCGACTGAAACATCCAAAAGAGGAGAGCTAATGGCCTGCTTGGCTGCTTTTTGCGCTCGGTCTTCTCCGGAAGCAACTCCCACTCCCATCAAAGCTGATCCGCTGTCTTGAATCACGGATTTAATATCAGCAAAATCAACATTAATAATTCCAGGCTTGGTAATTAAATCAGAAATGCCCTGAACACCTTGTCTTAAAACATCATCAACAATTCGAAAAGCATTCAGCAAAGACGTCTGTCGATCAACAATTTGTAAAAGTTTATCATTTTGAACAGTAATTGAAGTATCAACTCGATCTTTCAAGTTCTCTAAAGATTCTTCGGCAATTACCATTCTTTGTTTTCCTTCGAATGTAAACGGCTTAGTGGCTACACCAACGGTCAAAGCTCCGGCCTCTCTAGCCGCTTCTGCTACAACTGGCCCGGCTCCAGATCCAGTTCCACCGCCAGCACCATAAACCACAAAAACCATATCGCAACCCTTAAAGGCTTCTTGAATTTCATCTCGATTTTCTTCAGCCGCTTGACGACCCAATTCAGGATTCATTCCAGCGCCCAAACCTCGAGTTAAATTTTTTCCAATATGAATTTTTTCACCAGCTGCGCAAGCATGCAAATCTTGAGCATCAGTATTAATCGCCACAAAATCAACTCCCGTTAATTTGCATTCAATCATTCGAGTGATAGCATTTCCTCCAGAACCACCAACTCCTGCAACTTTAATCTTAGCAAATGTTTCTACTTCCGGTTTTACTTCTGCCATTTGTATTTAAATTACGTTTAATAAAAAGATGTTAAGAAATTCTAGCAAGTTTTAAGAAAAAGTCAAATATTAAACCTTTTTGGGGACTGTTTCCAACCATAATTTTTAAACGAAACTAATTAATTTTGCCTTGTCTCGCTTGCTTTAGCAGGCGGAAGATAAATTATTTAAAAATTTTTGAAGCTTCAGCGTTAGTTAAGGCAAAATAATTTTTAAATAATCAGAGTTTACTTTTTATTATTATTTCGTTATTAAAATTTTATAATTTTTAAATTAAATTTTTTAAATAATTTTTGAAACACTAACTTATGTTAATGTAATAAAATTTTTAAATAATTTAATTAAAAATTTAAGATTTTAGTAGAAATAATGATAGAGAGTAAGCTCTTAAGCCAAAATTGGAAAATTGTCCGCCTCGGCGAGCAAGACGAGACGGGCCTTGGCGAGACGGGCAGTAAAAAAGATGGTTAGAAACAGTCCCTTACCATTAAAAATTAGTTTCCTGGTAACAAATTTTTAAACCATTTTTTAGCAGTATTAAGCATTTCTATATCTAATTTTTTGCCAATTTTATTTTGAGAATTTGTCCCAATTGAATGTTCTCCTTCTTCTACCACCCAAAGAACTGCTCCGGCTACCACTGAACAAGAAGGATCGTCAATCTTGTCGACTAAACCTGATAAACCGCTCGGGAATCCGACTTGAGCCGGAAGTTTTAAATTCTCCTTAGCCAAATCAATCATCCCATAAAGACAAGATCCCCCCCCGGTCAAAACGGCTCCAGCTGGCAATAAAGCTGACCGATTAATTTTTTTCAATTCTTTTTCCACTAATTGAAAAATTTCTTCCACTCGAGCTTCAATAATTTCAGCAATATGCCTTCTAGAAACCACTCCTTCTTCATCTGAACAAAGATTTGCTAAATTAATTTTTTCATTTTTGTTAATTTCTTGGGGAATGGCCGAACCATATTTTAGTTTAGCCTTTTCCGCTACGTCGATAGCCGTCCTCATCCCAATTGCCACATCATTAGTAATATGATTAGCTCCAATCGGCAATACCGATAAATACACTAATTCTCGCTCCTCGAAAACTGCTAAAGAAGTTGTTTCTCCTCCAATATCAATAGAAACTACTCCTAATTCTTGCTGTCTTTTATTTAAAATAGCCTTAGCTACTGCCAAAGGCGCTGCGATAAAACCGTTTAAATCCAAATTAGCTTGACTTATACATTTTGCAATATTCCTGAGATAAGGCGTAAATCCAGTAATTACAACACCCTTCATCTCAAGTCGAACGCCAGTCATTCCAACTGGTTCTCGAATTCCTCTTTGATCATCTAGTGAAAAACTCTGGGGAATAATATGTAAAATTTCATAATTATGAGTTAAATTGATAGCTTGACTAGAATCGATGACTCTCTCAACATCATCTTCTGTCACCTCTCCATCAGCCTTGCTAACTCCAATTACTCCTTTAGTTGAAACACATCTTAAATGACTTCCTCCAACCGAAACAAAAACATCCTCAATTTGAACACCTGACATTCTTTCGGCTTTTTCGACTGAAGACCGGATGGATTTTACGACATCTTCCAAGTCAATTATTACTCCCTTCCTCATTCCTAAAGACTGAGTTCTTCCGACTCCTACAACTCTTGGTTTTTCTCCTGGAATTACCTCAGCCACAACGACCCTAACGAAAGAAGAACCGATGTCTAAAACTGTTATATATTTTTGTTTTATCATTTACATTTTTATTGAAATTTTTCCGACTTAAACTAAATTTTACAAAATATTCTTTGACTTTTAATTAACAATACAATTTCCGCTACCAGAGATGGAACAGGTTATATTAATAGAACCGCACTTTACTTTTATATCATTAGTAGTATCAGGATCAGCAACAACATAAGCACAACCCGTTTCCAAGACTGGATAATCTATGCCTCCACATAAAATAGCGCCACCAGGTGCAGTTGGACTAGTCATATTAGTTCCTTTTATATAACACTCGATTGCATAAGGCAAAACAGAATTAAGACTTTCAAGGGCTGTAGCTGACCGAGCTTTTTCTCTTTGTCCTGAAACTCCGACTAAAATTGTTCCAGCTAAAATACCAATAATAGCTATAACCAATAACATTTCAATTAAAGTAAACCCTTTTTGTTTTTTTATTTTTTTCATTTTTTTTATTTAATCATTTTAATTTTTATACTAAGTTAATAGTAGCACTTATTTTGAAAAATGCAAAATAAATATTAATAAAATTAAGCTTTAATTTTTTTTACAATTTCATCCATTTTAATCCCCCTAGAACCTTTAACTAGAACCAAATCTCCGGGCTGAATTAATTCTTTAATTAAATTTTTGGCTTCCTCTGAATTTTCAAAAACCATCACATTTTCTTGATTTTTAGAATTTTTTAAGTAGGATTGAACCGCCATTTCCATTCGGCTGCCAATTGCCACGAAATAATCAACTTCTAATTGAGCTACTTTTTTCCCAACCGCTTGATGACTTCTAGTTTCTTCCTCTCCTAATTCCAGCATATCACCCAAAATTACAATTTTTCGAATCGCTTCAATTTCCGCCACCAAATCTAAAGCCAAATTTAAACTAGCTGGTGCACTATTGTAGCTATCATCAATGATAATTGAATTATTAATACCTTTAAACAAAGTCATTCGCCCCGAACAAGGCTCGAAATCTTTTAAAGATTCGATCATCTCAATTAAATTCAAATCAAAATATCTACCGACTGATAAAGCCGCTAAAATCGAATAAACATTGCCTTTACCAACACAACATTTCAATCGAACCGGTAAAACTTTTCCTTGATAATTTAACTTGAAATTAATGCCATCGATTTTTTGGGTTTTTTCATTAACCTCAACTTTAAAAATAATATCAGTCGCTTTCATTTCAGCTTCAGCTTCCAAACCATAACCAATTTTATTCACTGAAAGTTTTTTCCCAATTTCTCGAATAATTTTATTGTCCCAATTATAAATAGCCATTCCTTTCTCCGTCACACTCCTTAATAAATAGCCTTTTTCAGTCGCTAAAGCTTGTTTAGTTTTAAAATTTTCTAAATGAGAGATGCCAATTTCAGTCAAAACCCCAACCGTTACGGGAATAAAATCACAAAAATATTTTATATCGCCTGGCTTATCAGCCCCCATTTCTAAAACTAAAATTTCTGGATAATTTTTATCGAAAAGCAAAGCCTTAAACCAATAGCCAATAATTCCCCACATTTGCAAAATCTTATTTCGCTTATAATCAATTTGACAACCCAAAATTGTCAAGGTGACACCAATTTCATTATTATAATTTTTAGCACTACTTCTAACTCGAAATTTAATTCCCAGCACTTTGTTGATAGCTTCTTTGGTCGTTGTTTTTCCAACACTCCCCGTAATTGCCACCACAATCGGCTTTCTTTTTTGCAAAACTGATCTAGCCATCAATCTTAATATTTTCTGAATAAGCTTGTTTTTCATAAAGTTAGTTTTTCAACAGTAATACTATTTTCAAATAACCACTCCCACCCAAGTCTTGAAAATTAATAAGTGTTGGTTAATTGAAAGTGGTATAATTTTAAAAAATTAATCCTCTTCTTTTTCTTCTTCAATTTTTTCATTTTCCCCATTTTCATCATCCTTTGAAATAAAATTCAAATAATCATGAGATCTATTAAATTTTTCTAAATCATTCTTAGTATACTGCTCAGTCGGTTTAATTCCATAATGTTCAAATAAAAATTTTGACATTTCCCCAAAAACTGGACCAGCCGTACTTTCCGCCCACTCAACATCTTTAGGATTATCAACTACCACTAACATCGCAAATTTAGGATTACCAACGGGCCCGAATCCAGCAAAAGAACCCACGGTTGCATCTTCAACATAACCTCCTTTTTCTTTATCAGAAATTTGAGCCGTCCCCGTTTTTCCGGCTATTCGATATCCTGGCACTCCGGCTGGTTTTCCATGACCATTGACCACATTACTTTCCAACATTAAACCAATCTTATTGGAAGCGTCTTGTGAAACTGCCTTCCGAATCACTTCTCTTTTAACATCCTTCTTTGTTCCATCATTTTTAATAACAGTTTTTATTATCTGAGGTTTTACTAATTCTCCACCGTTAGCCAAGGCTGAATAAGCTGTGGTAAGTTGAATCGGCGTGACGGTTATTCCTTGACCAAAAGAAGCTGTATAATATTCGATATCTCGATTGGTTTTTAAATTAGAAATATTACCCGCCAATTCTCCCTTTAACTCAACTCCCGTTTTTTTACCAAATCCAAATTTTTCAACATAATCCAAAAATTTATTATTGCCTAATTTTTGCTCGACATAAATGACTCCAGTATTTATTGATTTTTCAATTATCTGTGTCATCGTCTGCTCTCCGTAAACTTTTTCTTCTGAATTTTTAATCGTATAACCAGAGATTTCAACTTCCCCTTTGTCGATATAAGTTTCATCTGCTTTGATAACTCCGGCATCCAAACCAGCCGCCATCGTAAAAGCTTTGAAAACAGAACCGCATTCATAAACATGCGCTAAATTTGAATTCATATAGATACTATTACTTTCAACTTTGGAAAAATCATTCAAATTAAAAGTCGGCTCTTGCGCCATCGCTAAAATATCGCCAGTATAAGGATCCATAATAATAATTCGTCCTCCATCGGCTTGATGCTTTTCAACAGCATTTTTCAAAGTTAATTCCGCTTTAAATTGGATGGCATAGTCCAAGGATAAAACTAAATCC
This sequence comes from uncultured Bdellovibrionales bacterium, assembly GCA_964643985.1. GTDB lineage: Bacteria > Patescibacteriota > Minisyncoccia > Moranbacterales > DUUL01 > UBA2773. The sequence continues at coordinate 10,216 of CAZXUS010000004.1, forward strand.
AAACCATTTTGAGCGGGGCTAGTAAATCTTTTCCCAATTGAAATCCAACGACTTCCAGCGTCTTTTTCCTGCTTTAACCAACCGCTTTTTCCCAACAATAAATCATTATAAGTTTTTTCTACTCCGTACAAACCTGTTTTTTTACTTTCTTTATTATAACCCTCAAAACCAATAACTTGCGCTGCCAATGAATTATTAGGATAATATCGCCAGCTTTCATTTTCCAACTGAATTCCTTCGTGATTTAATTCTTTAATTTTTTCTACTTCTTCATCTGATATTTTTCTCTTCAAAGGTTCGTAAGCGTCCTTTCTTTTTAACAACTTCGAATAAACAGCCTCTCTTTCTAAACCTAAAATTTCACTTACTTTATAAGATAAAACTTCAGCCGTATCGTCTTCAATAATGCTAGGTACTGCAAAAACCGTGAACATATCCTTATTGGTAGCCACCGGCAACAAACCGTCATCCTCGTTCAAAAAAATTTCTCCCCGCTTTGACTCTAAGGTGAATTGAGAAAAATGTTGATTGTCTGCTTTCTCCTTATAATAAGCATAACTTTTAACTTGTAAAATATATAATCTAAAAAAAATAATTCCGAATAAAAACAAAACCAGAAAAGAAAGAACGTTAATCCGATTTTTAAAAATATTTTCTCGATTGTCACTATTTCTTTCTCTTTTTCTAATATTATTGTTAACCATAATGATTGATAACGACACTGCTTAACTGCAAAAGAGACTATTTCCAAAAAAGAAAACATTACTAAGCTAAAAATTTTATTTAATCATTGCCACTGAATCGTTTTTCTCGATTTCTACAAAACTAACTTGTTCGGGATTTACCAATGCCAATCTTTCTCTTTCATTTTCAAAATGATAACTAGATTTTAATTGAGCCACTTCGATTTTCAAAGCTTTATTTTTTTCTTCTAATTCTTCCAATATTTCTTCTTTAATGTTAATTTCTTGTCCCATCGTTGCTAATTGATTTATTTGAAAAATATAAGCCAAACTGGACACTCCCGTCATTACAAATAAAAACAGCAAAACCAATCTTAGACTAAAGATTCGACAAATATTTTGAGATTTTTTAGTTTTATTTTTATTAGAACTAAAACTCTCGCAATTTTTTATCAATAATGATTTTCTCATTAAATTTAACTGAAGTTTATTGTCAAAAATTTTCAAATTTGACCTTAAACTTTTTTTTATTTTTTATTCCATTACTCTTTCTGCCACCCGAAGTTTTGCACTCCGAGATCTTGAATTTTCTTTTAATTCTGTCTCTGACGATCGAATCGGCTTTTTGGTGATTATTTTCAAAATCCTCTTTTGATTACAAACACAAATCGGGAATTCCTTGGGACAAATACATCCCCCTGTATTTGCCCTAAAGAACTTTTTCACTAATCGATCTTCGAGAGAATGAAAACTTATCACTGCTAACCGACCTTCGTTATTTAAAACGTCCATTGATTCTTTTAAAAAAATTTCCAGATTTTCCAATTCATTATTAACAGCAATCCGCAAAGCCTGAAAAACTTTAGTAGCCGGATTCATTCCCCTCCTAGCCTTGGCATTCCCAATTACTATTGTTTCTAGTTCTTTGGTAGTTTCAATTTTCTTTTCTTTTCGATTTTCTATTATTCTTTTGGCAATTTTCCTAGCATTAGATTCTTCTCCGTATCGAAAAAATATATCCACTAACGATTCTTCCTTCCAGCTATTTACAATATGATAAGCTGTTCGAGTTCCTTCTCTGCCCAATCTCATATCCAACGGTGCGTCAATCTGAAAACTCATCCCATATTCTTTGTTTTTCACTTGGTCTAATCGCCAACCTAAATCAGCAATAATTCCATCTACTTTTTCAATTTTTAAATCTTTCAGAATTTCCCGAATATTAATAAAATTATCTTTTATTAAATAAATTTTCGATCCCCTTTTTTTATTTTTCCCTATCTGCTCTTCAAATTCATCAATAGCCTTCTGGTCTAAATCGATTCCAATGAAAGTTCCCTTCTCTCCAATCTGGTCCATCACCAACTGGCTATGTCCTCCTCCACCCAAAGTGGCATCCACTACCGTCATTCCTGGCTTTAAATTCAAACTATTCACTGTCTCCCCCAGTAAAACTGTTTTATGCATATCAAGATTTAATTTCTAATTTTGAATTTTAAATTTTGAATAAATTTTGAATTATCTAATTTAGAATTAAAAATCTTTTTTTATAATATTTTAATTATTCAAATTCATTCAAAATTTAAAATTCAATAAATTCTCTGAGGCTTATGGGTTTGAGCAAAGTTCGAGGAAAAAACGAGCATTCAAGTGAGGTGCATTAAACATACAGCGAACTTGAAGCGCAGTTTTTGACAAAGAAATTTGCCAAACGCGGAAGTCCTTCTAATAAATTCCTAATCTTCCAAGTTGCTCTGCAATCTTATCCTGATCTTTCTCCGCTCCACTCTTATATTTCTCCCAAACTCCTTCATCCCAAATTTCCAATCGATTAAACAATCCCGCTACCGTCACTCCTTTTTTCAATTTAGCATAATCTTTCAAATAATCTGGAATAATAATTCTTCCTTGAGCATCCAAATCCAAATCGATCGCTCCAGCCAACATCAAACGGACAAAACTTCGAGTTGACTTTTCTCCTACTGGCATATTTCCCAATTTCTCAGCGATTTTTTCCCATTCTTTCATTGGATAAACAAACAAACATTGGTCCAACCCTCTCGTGACGACCACTTTCCCCTTGAAATCACCGCGAAATTTTGACGGTAAAGCCAACCTTCGCTTGCTATCTATAGAATGTTTGTATTCGCCGATGAACATGTTAGCTGTTAATTACTGGACTTATTGTCAAATAACCTTTGGCTACAAAATCATAATTTTGGTTAAATTTTTTTCAAATTTTCTTGAATTAGCGAATGCTAGTCCTTCAAAAATTATTCAAAAAATTTACCTCAAAATTCTTATTTCTCGCTATCAAAGTTTATTTTGCAATAAATCCTTAGGGTTTATTTTTTATCAAAGTATTTGCCTTCGTCTCTTCTTTTATGTTTATTTTCTATCTTTGTTCATTAAATTTTTAATTTTATAATTTTTAATTTTTAAATAAATCTTAAATCTAAATTTTTTAAACACCCTGTTTAAGCAACAAATTTAGAATTTAAAAATTAAAATTTATTTATAAAATTACAAAATTAAAAATTAAAAATTGTCCTAATATCTCGTTTGCGTTACCAGAACTTTTTATTTTGAGTGCAATTCAAGGAAAATTCGAGTACCGAACGAGGTGCACTAACCTAGTGCAACGAGAGAGTGACGGAGAATTTGACGTAGAAGTGTGCCAAAATAATAAGTTCTGCCATTTAATATTCCCCACCTTTCGCCACTTAGTACCATTGTAAACCACCAGACCCACCTCTGTCAAACTTTTTAGGGATTATTCTTTTTTCAAAAAAATAAAATCATTAAAAAAACGGCTTAATAATGCCGTCTAAAAAACTATTTAAAATATTATTTTTCTAATTTATACCAAATATTTATTCCGGTTATCAACAATTCGTCAACAACCCAAATTTCTATTGAAATTTAATTTTCAATTTACAATTTACAATTTATCCGCCTCGGCAAGCCTCAGCGAGACGGGCAATCAATTTTCAATGACTAAATTTTCAATTTTTAAAATTTTCTCTGAATAAAAAACAGGGTGTCGATATTATTCAACTACCCTGCTTCAGAAAGCCACTCAAGGCTATTCTGATTTTTTAGATTTTATAACGATAAAGTCCAATGGTCCGTTCTCTACGTAGACATTTCGAATAAAATATTCTTTGCCTAGCTCGAATAAACTCAAGTTAGGCATTACCCTTTCCACTAAGTCCGAAACAGAATATTCTAATTCGAAACAATGGTCAGGAAAGATCTTTCCTTTGCCTCGCAAAAGAATAATATCGAAACGAAACCCCAGTGAATTCAAAACCAATCCGTCCGTTATTTCTCCAGGATTTAAATAAAATCTTTTCAGAGCATATTCACGACCCTCTAAAGAAATATCTGAAAGCGACCCCTCGACAATTTGTCCTCTAATTTTCAGAATATCTTCACGAGAAATTTCAACGGGTGCCTCTTTGTTCTCCAAAATCTCAATAAAAATACTCCCATTTGTTAAATTTTCGACGAAATAACGTTCTGTGAGCCCTTCTCTACTAAAAATCAAAGGCTTTAAAGAAAAAAAATGTCCACAAGAAAATTTTTCATCGCAATTATCTCTTGATTTCCAAAGCTCGCAAGAACCTTCTCCAAAAGTTTTTAGTATAATCTCAAATCCGAAACTCAAAGAAATTAATATTTCGATTAATTCCTGATCTTTGATTCTGATACTCGAATCATTGTCAGTTAATTCGATTTTTCTTATTTTGCTCATTTAGAACCTCCCTTCTCTCATAAATAATTACTTCTATTGATAAAAATGTACTGGAAAATAATTCTATCTCAATTCAAGATTCATTGCAAACAAAAAACAGGGCAATCGATAATATCGACTTCCCTGTTTTAAAAATAACTCTTTATAATTATTTTGTTTTTCATTTTCAAAAAGAACAACCACTAATTTTTTATTCCCCTCATTTTTAATCAAAACGCATTTGGCGCAAAAAACCACTTATCGCATTTGTGACAACGTATTCCGTTTCTCTTACCGCTTTTAGTATTAACAAGAACCGCACCTGCCATCCCATTGTCTTTATGACAAAATGGGCAAATTCTACCTAACCGTCCTTCCCCGTAAAAAACTTTACCGAAAAATGGACTGCTCCATTTTTCACCCGCTAGAAAAATTTTAGAGCCACATTTCGGACAAATCCAAACCCGAAATTTAGCCCCTAGCTGAAAATCAGTTTTGATTATTATTGATTTTGCCCCTTTCAAAGACATTTTGCAAATTTCAAATTCACCAGTTTCTTCGTTCCGATTCTCAACCGGACAAAGATCTGGATCAACCGAATTAGCTTCTGGAATTAACCTATGAGTCCAAATTTTTTCTGGATTATTCATCTTTTTCAGATTATTCATTTTTCCTCCTGACAAAATAATAGTTAATTTAACTTTCTTTTTACTTGATAAATCAAAGAACTGAAAAATCATCCTAGCTTAAAATTTTAAAATAATCAAATTTCAATAATCAAAAATCCGTTCAAAACATCAATTATTACACGACTTTTTTAAGAAAATTAATTGTTATTAAAGCTGAAATATGCTATTGTTAATAGAGCAGTTTTTTGGCAATAATCAATAATAAACGGGAGGTTATTATGATTACAGAAGGAAGAATCGAAACAACTTTCGGACTTGAGGTTTTACTTAAGTTAACAAAATCTGAGATTCCCAAAGGAGAAGACGGGAAATACTCAGAAAAAGATCTTCTGAATGAAAAAGATGCAATTTCAAAAAAAATGGATGAACAAAACATCCATTTAGAACCGAGATAAAAAGACGCCAGCTAAAACTGAAAAATCGCTTCATGCAAACCACATGTAGCGATTTTTTACTACCTAAAATCAAAATTATAAAATAAATTTCCAAATTTAATTTTTCATTTTATATTACTACTGTATAACATTAGGTGATAACGCTAAATTTTTATTTTTACTACATAATATGTGATTATTTCTTCCAGCCTTTGATAATCAAAACTTCTCCACGTTTAGCGACAACCACTTTTTGTTTTTCCCGCCAACCAAGTTCACGAATCATTTCGATTGGAATTGTCACAGAAATTGATCGCTTGCCAACCTTAGTTAATTTTCTAACATTTCTTTCTTTTGAATTTTTGTCACCCATAATTTTTATTAATTTTTATTTTTAAATAAGATTACGTAATCGATTACGTAATCTTATTTTTTGTTTTAATCCTTAAAACATTCCACCGAAAAACAACCTTTATTCTCCAGACATTTTAAAATTTCTTTATTATTTTCCGAAAAACATTTTTTATTAAAAAAGCTTTTACTTTAATATAATTATTTTAACTACCGTTTATTAATTATTTAATAATATTTTTCTCTCACATCTTTAAATCTATCAAAATCTTTTATCCAACCTCTTGATTTAATATCCTTCTTCCATTTCTCAAAAATACATACAGCTTTTTGAGGATTAATAAATTTATCTTGCGCTAACCATAAAAGCAGACCTAAAGGATCAAAAACCTTGAAGCCTTCTACTCTGCTAAGTTGAGTTGATTGGTCTTTATCATTAACAAAAACAACACTTTTTTTTCCTTGATTGTTTAAAAATCGCGCCAAATTGATATTATCTATATCAGCAGGTTTATTTTTTCTTTTAGCCTTACTTTCCATTCTCTTGTAAGGAGGAGAACAATCAAATAATGAGTTTTGATAAGTAGTGCTTTGATTAGTTAATGACACTATTTCAATTTTATTTTCACTACAAGGATCAATTTTTTCTTCAATGAAAGAACCGTCGCTAGAAGAAATAACTAAATAATCGTCATCAGAAAAAGCGTTGTAAGTTTCGCTACTCTCAACAGAACAACCCAACAAAGTATTTTGGATTTGATAAACAAGCTCAGATTTTGAACCTTCTGAACTATTCAAAGAAATATTTTTGGAAGCTAAGAAATCTTCGACAATAACACGACTGTCATGAAAAGATTGAAACGATTGACTTGCTGATTGATCCAATATCCAAATAGAATCTTTATAATCATCAAAATTATAGGTATTCATTTTATTTATTTCCACCCCTGCTTTACAATTCTCCATTGAACTTGTTGTTGTGGAATTTGGATTACTCCTTGAGGGGTTTGTTGGGGAATGTTAACTTGACCTTTTTTGAAATCGATTAAAAGATCAAAATGATTGGATGTTTTTGCACTTTCGACAAAGGCAATTTGATATTCCTTTTTGATTTCCATACTATTACTTCCCAGTTCATCTTCAGGATTCCAAATCATTCCAAAGTTCATTTCCTTTCGATATTCTTCATAGAGTTCGCTCATCGAATCCGCCAAAGAATCACTAGCTCTGACAACAGTTTTTACGCCCAAATCGTCCTTGGCTTCTTTTCTACCAATATAGTATTGATGAGAATAAAGTTTTTCAGTGAAATACTCAACGACCTTTTTAGCTTCTTCTTCTTTCATTGGAGAATTATGACTTTTCAAAAGTCTTTCGGCTAAAATTCTAATTAGATTGTAAGTCCGGTTGACATTCCCTAGAGCCAATGGATGAATTTGAGGATTAGCTTCAACAAATTTATTAAAAATTTGAGTTAAATTTTCGTCGCTCTTGATTCCAAATTTGTTTTTGGCTAAATCCATATAAGCCACCACGTCCTCGACTGAAATTGGGATTTTATTTTGTTGATTTTTTGGGTCTTGAGGATTAAAAGCGTTAGCAGTTGAAGGATCAATCGGGGAAATTTCTGACAAATCACTCATTACGATTTCATCCGCTCCCAAAGAAATCATAGTTGCAGCACTGTGAGCTTTATAAGGAATAATTACCGAGAACTTTTGGCAATACTCCCGAATCATAGAAACTAATCTCCAAGGAACCATAGTGTCGCCTCCAGTACTGTATAAAAATAAATCAATATTCTCTACTTTGCCAATTTGTCTTAATTGCTGACTAACAATTGGAATTATATCCATAGCGACTTTAGCGCTCAAGGGACCTTGTCGGTCTCCTGTTATATAGGTAATGACTTTTGAATTTCTTTCTTTTTCTATTTTTTCAATTATTTTTTTTCTTTCACTCATATTTTTTAGTTAAATTGATAACTCTTCGAAACATTATAGCACTTATTGATTGTTTAGTCTAATAAAAATTTAAGATTACGTAATCAATTACGTAATCCCAACTAACTCTATATATAAAAATTTTATTCCCCATTACTAATTGCCAATTACCGATTACTCTCCAATCACTTGAATCTGTCTACCTTCGGCGGATTTCTCATCAGCTTGTTTTTTATTCATAAATTTTTAGCTTAATTCTTTTTTAACTTCCTCAACTAATTCATCTGCTGGTCTATCAGTTATTACTTTTATTTTTTTACCAGGCATTACATTATAATCAAAATTATTGGGAATATAATTATTATTAGGATCCTTTAGCCGCTCCTCATCGCAATGAGCTTTATGACGATCTTTTCTGCTAGTAAATCGTTCAATTCTTTTTTTCTCGTCAATACTACAGACTATAGTATATAAATCTAAATTGTATTTAATTTCCCATCTTTTAAATAATTCTGCATCTTCTTTGAAACTAAAAACACCTTCTAAAATAATATCCACTTTGTTTCGAAATGCTTCTTCTGATAGTTTGAAGAGTAGCTCTATAGTGGCTTTTCCGACTTTTTTACTATCTGCTAATCCAGAACAATTAAAACTCTCGTAAATCCCTTCTTTAATAAAATCTTTTTCTAAACAAAATATCCCCAATTCTTTTGACAATTCTTTTGTTAAGGTAGTTTTTCCAGATCCAGGAAAACCGCAAATAATAATCAGTTTACTCATATTATTTCTTCAATAAAACTAAAACAAATCAATAAATTCTTATTTTCTCAACCTGCTCCTTTTTGGAACAAGTTGTTTTAAATTTAATCATTCCAATGATTTATTCAAATTTGCAAAGTGCCTTTTTTGCACAATTCAATTTTTTAAATTCAAATTATTTTTTACAATAATTCCCATCTCTCAGCTGTTGCAATTTTTGCAACAACTCAATTTCAGTTTAAATTATTTTTTTAAAAATTAAATTGCAATTTTAATTGCAATTTAATTTAATCTATTAACGTAAACCTAACTGACTTTTAAGTTGATCAGCTTCCTGTCTAGTCATCTGACCAGCCTTCACCGATTCATCCAATTGTTTTAAAATTTTATCTTTTTCCTTTAAGATGTTCTGCGGATTCATCATCTTTCGCATCGCTTCTTCTCTTTTAGCTTGAGGCATTTTTTTGAAAAGTTTCAAAGCCCACCGTTCTTTTCGCGACATTTTAGAAGTATCAACATTCTCCAACATATCATCCATCTTATTCATCATTCCATCTTTTTTTGGATCAGTTGATTGATCATCGTCATCATCATTTTTTTTACCAAAATTAAAAAAACCCATTTGATTAAAAATTAATTTTTAATAAACATCCAATAACCAATAAAAAACATTCATTCAACATTCAATTTACTAACACTCAATAATTACATATTAAAGCATTTAATTATTGAATGATTATTGAATATTGAGCATTGAGCATTTAAAAATTTTCTAAAGAAAATTTTAGTAATCTTTTAATTTTTCCATTCCCTTCATCGACCGAATTTTCTCCAAAGCCTTAGCTTCAATTTGTCGAATCCGCTCTCTAGTCACTCCAAATTCATTTCCAACTTCTTCTAAAGTATGCATCACACCGTCTTCCAAACCAAATCTGATTCGCAAAATTTTCTGTTCTCGCAAAGTCAGTTGTTCTAAAACTTCATTTAAATGTTTTTTTAATAAAGTCCGTGAAGCAATTTGACTTGGGGCAATTGAATCAGTATCTTCCACAAAATCGCTCAAGACACTGTCACTATCATCTCCACCGATTGAAGTTTCCAAAGAAATAGTTTCTTGAGAAACTTTGATAATATGGCGAACTTTTTTTACATCCAAATTCATTTCAACCGCAATTTCTTCCGGCAATGGCTCTCGTCCTAATTCTTGAACCAAACTTCGAACCACTTGAATATATTTGTTAATCGTTTCTACCATATGAACTGGAATTCGAATCGTTCGAGATTGATCAGCAATGGCTCTGGTCACGGCTTGTCTAATCCACCAAGTAGCATAAGTTGAAAATTTATAACCCCGTCTATAATCAAATTTTTCTACCGCTCGAAAAAGACCAATATTTCCCTCTTGAATTAAATCCAAAAAAGAAAGGCTGTGACTTCTACCAACATATTTTTTAGCAATCGAAACTACCAATCGAAGGTTGGCTTCGGTCAATCTTTGCCGTGCCATTTGATCCCCTTTTTCCGTCGCCTTAGCCAAAGAGACCTCTTCGTCCTGAGATAATAAATTCACTTTACCAATTTCTCGAAGATACATCTGAATTGAATCGGTGTCTTTAAAATCAACTGTATCTTTTATTCGACTTTTAGCATCAACCTTCTCTTGCGCTATAACTTCAGCTTTTTCGGCAAGTTCTTTTGAATATCCTTTTTTGGCTTCCGCTTTTTTCTTTTTGGCTTCCGCTTTTTTCTCGTCTTCTTTGACTTGAATTTCTCTTTCTATTTCGGCCTTGATAACATCTTCTGAAGAAAGAATTTTTACTCCAAATTTCTCCGCTCCATCATAAAAAATTTCCAATTCCTCAATATCTTTTTCAATATCACCAAACTCATGTAAGATTTCTTCTTCCGTGACAAAACCTCTCTGCTGACCTCTTTTGATTAAATCTTCAATCTTCTTATTTTCAAATTTAGCCTCCCGACTTTTGGCTGGTTTTCTTTTAGAAACTGATTTTACCGGTTTTTTTTCAGGTGGTTTTTCATTGGGATTTTTTTTGACTACTTCCTTCTCAACAACTTCTTTTTTAATCACTTTCTTTTCCACGACTGTTTTCTTAATTTTAGGAATAATTTTCTTAACCAATTTTTTCTTATTAGTTTTTTTAAAAATTTCTTTAACTGCATTTTTAAACCCACTCTTTTTTTTCAGAGTGACAGTTTTTGATTTTTTAACGCTACTAACTTTTTTCACCATATTATTTTTTTAATTTTTCTAAATCTTTAGAAATTTTTGAAAATTCTTCCATTAAAAAATCCAGGCCTTCCTCATCTTCATTTTCCTCGGCTGTTTTTATGTCTTTTATGATGTTAGCTAAGGCTTCTTCTTTTCTAAACAATTTCAACTGTTTACAAACCTCTTTCCAATCCAGAACAGGATCTATCTGATTCTGCTCCAAGCCTTCCGCGTTATAAACATAATCGATTTGAGCTTCTAATTGACTCAATTTAAGAGCAATTTTCTTGGTTTTACCTGCTGAAATTTTATTCCAAAAACCCTGATGTTCTTGATCTAATAAATTTATCTCAAAAGCTTTTATCTGCTTTCCCAATTCTTTTGGATACAAAACAACCAATCCCAAGATTCTTTCTTGTAATTGGATTATTTTTGGCTTTCCAGTCTCAATCCCTTTGTCAGTTTGAACTGTCGGCGCTTTCTGATTTACTTTATCCTCTTTGATTTTAACTCTTTCTAGCACTTCAGTCAACGTATCTTCTGAAACATCCAGCTTATCAGACAGTTTTCTGATCCAATAACTTTGCTCAATCAAATCCGAAATATCCTTAATGATATTTAATAACTTGTGGGCAATTATTTTTTTACCCTTCGGATTTTCCTTGTCATTTTCTTCAATAACCTTCGAAAAAAAATAGTCCGTCACTTGCCTGGAATTTTTAATAGCTTTTTTCCAAGCCGGAACATCTTCAATTACCAAATCATTCACGTCTTTAAATCCCTCCGGCAATAATATTATTTCAGCGTCGATATCCTCCGACAAACAAAGTTGAACACTTTTGGTAGCCGCTTTTTGTCCAGCCTCATCCATATCAAAACAAAGTTTAAAATTTTTGGTATATCTTTTAAGAATATTAATTTGATCTGGCGTCAAAGCCGTTCCGGAAACTGCTACTACATTTTTCACCCCAGCGCTAAAAGAAGAAACTACATCCAGATTTCCCTCCACAATTATTACAAAATCTTGCTTTTTTATTTCCAATTTCGCTTGGCTCAACCCATAAATTACTTTACTTTTATCATAAATTGGGGATTGTGAAGTATTGATATATTTAGCATTTTTTTCATCCCCACCAGGTACTACTCGAGCCGAATAACCAACCACTCGATCAGCCACGTCAATAACTGGAAACATAATCCGATTTCGAAAACGGTCATAGTAGTCCGCCTTGTTAGCTCCAGAAGTTCCATCTTTCTGAACCATTAATCCCGAACGAGCAATATCAGCCAAATTAAAATTACGACTCAAGAGAAATTCTAATAATTTCGTCCAAGCATCCGGCGCAAATCCGATTCTAAAATCCTTGAATTGCGCTAATTTAATTTTTCGATTTTTCAAATAATCTTTTATCGGCTGTGCTTTTTTCGATTTTTCAAATTGATACTGATAAAATTTGCTAGAAATTTCTAAAATTTCATATAATTTTTGTTTTTGGCTTTTTTCTTCCGGATTAACTTTTTGAAATTTTGGCAACTCTACTCCGGTTCGCTCCGCTAATCTCTCCAAGGCCTCCCTAAATTCCAAACCTTCAATCTCCATTAAGAAAGAAAATATATCACCGCCTTTTTGGCAACCAAAACAATACCAGAAATTTCTTTCAGCATTGACCATAAAAGAGGGAGTTTTTTCATTATGAAAAGGACACAATGCCTTATAATTCGTACCAGATTTTTCCAACTTTAAATATTCTCCGATTAATTCCGAGACATTCAATCTTTCCTTAACTTGTTCAACCGCGTCAGCCACTTTGATTTATTACTGATTTAAAAGTTAGTATAGACTAAAAAGATTATTAAATCCAGCAAATTTTGTTTATTCAAAATTACTCAAAGCTTCCGCCTAGGTAAACGAAGCGAGACAGGCAAATTATTCCAAATTATTCCAAATCAAATTCAAAACCTAAAATCTAAATGACAAAATTTGGATTTTGAACATTTGACATTTGGATTTGATTTGATATTTGAAACAATTTGAGCTTTGAAATTACAAAAGACTTTAATCTGTCTTCGGTCTCTCAATCTCAACCCGCTCTGTTATTTCCCCTGCTTTTTTATCGGCAATTCGTAGAACATCTTTGTCAACTTTACCCAACTCCTTACTAGCATGATTATAGTGGTTGACCGTCGTTGACAAAGAACTCCCCACTTTTCCAAAAAATTCTTCATAACTTTTCAAATGTCGTCCCAATTTTTCCACATTTTTTTGAATATGCTTAGCCGATTCTTCAATTTGTAAAGACCGCAAACCTTGTAAAACCGTTTGCAAATAAGCCAAGAAAGAAGTCGGGGAAACAATCACCACGTGTTTTTCCTTGAAAGCGTATTCCACTAAATCTCGATGAGCCGCTCCCACTCGCTTAATTAACAAATCATAATAAATTGATTCCGAAGGAATAAACATAAAAGCAAAATCCATTGTTTTTTCTTTGGGCTTAATGTATTTAGAAGTTTCATCAATTCGATTTTTTAAATCTTGATTGAAATCTTTGATCAAGCCTTCTCGATCCTCCTTTTTGCATTTCAAAAGTTTTTCGTATTTTTCCAAAGAAAATTTGGAATCAACTGGAATAATTTTGTCTTTTACAAAAATCACCGCATCCACAATCACGCCATCTTTGAATTTATATTGCATCTGAAAATTATGGGGTGGCAAAACATTTTTCAAAGTTTCTTCCAAAAAATATTCCCCTAAAACTCCTCGTTGTTTGGGATTTTTCAAAATATCTTGTAAATCTTTTAATTGCGAAGAAAAATTAACCACCTGCTTATTAGTCTCATCTAACTTAGTCAATTTTTCCGTGACAGCTTGAATGGACCGATTGGAATGTTTGCTCATTTCATTAAACTGAGTGTTAATTTGCTCGAACAAACTCCGACTTTCTTTGGACAAACCTTTGGACATTTCTTGAAAAACTTGATTACTGTCTTTTAACTGTCCTTTGGTAATTTTATTTATTTCCGACAACTTGTGATCCATAATTTCCGACATCTGACTCATTCGCTGTTGCATCATCAACATTGATTTGTCATCTGTTGAGCCTTTTTTCAACTCCACTAATTTTTGATTCAATACAAAAATCGCTCCAACCACGAGAACGGTTAGAATTATTAAGACTATTATTAGTAAGATGTTCATACAACTATTTTATTTAATAAAATAAATTTTCAATTCACAATTTTCAATTTTTCCACCTCGGCAAACGACGCGAGACGGACAATCAATTTACAATGATTTAATTTTCAATTTTCAATTTTTTATGCGAACGCAGTTCGCATTCATTGTAAATTTAAAAATTAAAAATTGATTGAAAATTGGTTTATTGTAAATTGTAAATTTTATATTTTAACTATCGATTCTTACTTTTTTCAAGTCTTACCATTATACATCAAAAAACCCTGATTCCCAAGAATTCTATTGACAATTATCTCTTTTTGTGCTATAGTTATAGATTAGTAGAAAAACCAGCTCATTAACTTTGATATTTATAAAAAAGGAGTCTCTCATGTCTGAAAAAGAAACGAAAAAACTAAACAGAGCAATAACACTCATCTCAACGGGTGTTATCGGTAGCCTATTTTCAGTTACAAGTGGAATTTTTTTGTTAGCCCTTGCTTTGAAAAACCTCGGTCTCTCAAATAATGGAGAATTTTTGGCAGGCGTATTTTTCCTTGCCATGGGAATTATAGGCTCCGTATTAACGTTCAAAGACCTACTACTCTTACTGATAAAAAAGAGTGCTCTCAGCTAAGAAAACTCTCGGAAAGCCGACCCCAGAATTATTGGGATAATAGGCTTTTTTATTTGGAAAAATAACCACTTCGCTAAATTTTTAAATTTTAAATTGATAAAATAGCTTCAAATTTCTGGATTCCCGCCTCCGCGGGAATGACAAAGCGCAAACCAAAATAATAAAGTTTTAAGTTTTAAAATTAAATCATTCGAAATTAATTCGAAATTCAAAATTCGAAATTCAAAATTTTATTTTGTATACTCAATACTTGATACTTCATACTCAATACTATATTCGCACTCCCGTCTCCTTCAAATCCTCCACCCTCTCCCATTCTTCATCCACTTTATCTTGAATATTTTTTATTAAAGCATCTTTATCCACGCTTTTAAAAATATGTTTAAACCTTCCCTGCGTCCCCAAAAATTCTTCAATTTTAATTTTGGTTTTTGGTTTATAATTAATTTTGTATTCTCCATTAACAATTTCGTAAAGTGGCCAAAAATTAGTTTCAGTTCCCAATTTAGCGATTTCAATAGTTTTATGAGGAGCATGTTGCCACTGATTAGGACAAGGTGAAAAAACTAAAATAAAAGAAGGGCCTTTAGTTTCAAAAGCTTTTTTAACTTTAGCTTGAAAATCGTCAATAAATCCAACATTAGCGGTTGCCAAATAACCGATATGATGACCGGCCACAATCGTCATTAAATCTTTTCGATCCACTTCTTTACCGAAAGATTCTTTTCCAGCTGGAGTAGTTTCAGTTGAAGCACCAAAGGGTGTTCCACCACTTCTCTGATTTCCCGTATTCATATAAGCACCATTATCATAGCAAACATATAGAAAGTCGTGTTTTCGCTCCAAAGCTCCCGATAAAGCTTGCAATCCGATATCATAAGTTCCGCCGTCCCCTCCAAAAGCCACAAATTTAACTGGTTTGTCAGTTTTGATTTTTCCTTTTTTCAACAAAGCTTTGTAGGCCGTTTCCATTCCCGAAACCGTCGCCCCAGCATTCCCAAAAACGCTATGAATATAGGGCACTTTCCAAGAAGTGTTAGGATAGATAGTAGTAGTCACTTCCATACAACCAGTAGCATTTGTCACAGCAATTGGATTATTAGTGCCATTCAAAACAGTTCTGGCAATAATTCCGATTGGACAACCGGCACAAGTTCCGGAAGTAGTGAACTTTTGATTTTCTTTTTTAGACATATTTAAATTATTAATTTAAAAATTACAAATCCAAAATTCCAAATTCCAAATAAATCACAATTTTCAAAATCTCAATGCTCAAAACTTGGCTTCGAAAATGTTTTGAATTTAAAAGATTGTAATTTGGTGCTTATTTGTTATTTGTAATTTATTATTTGGTGCTTAAATTTTACTTCACATCATAAAATAAGGCTGATTTTCATTTTTATTCAAAAATATTTTCTCAATATCTTTCTCATAAATATCTCTTCCTCCCAAACCATAAACTACACTCTCCGGTTCGGCACCTAGGGCCTTCTGAACTTCGCCTGCTAAGACTTGTCCCGTTCCAAAAGTCATGTTTCGGTCCATCGTTATCACTCGTTTGATTCCCTTTAACGCTTTTTTGACTTCCTCGAAAGGGAACGGTCTAAATAATCTAATTTTTAACAAGCCCACTTTTTGACCATCAGCTCGCATTTTATCCACCATACTGGAAATCGTTCCGCAAGTTGAACCTATAGCAACCATGACTGTTTCCGCGTCTTCAGTTTTATAAGTTTCAATTTGTTCGTATTTTCGACCTGACATTTCGCCAAACTCTTTGGCTACTTTATCAAATTCATCTGAAGCTTTTTCCATCGCATCATAAATTTGTTTTCGAAATTCAAAATAACTATCAGGCAAAGCAATCGAACCAAAAGTTTTAGGTTTTTCAAAATCCATCAAGTGTTGCTCTGGTTTGTATTCACCAATAAATTTAAAAATGATGCCATCATTCAAAAGTTCTAAATTTTCAACACTATGAGAGAGAATAAAACCATCTAGATTAATCGTCGCTGGTAATAAAACTTTTTCAGCCAATTTAAGAGCAATAAAAGTATTATCATAAGCCTCTTGAGCATTTTCTGAAAAAATTTGAATCCAACCAGTATCTCGCATTGCCATCGCATCCGAATGATCACAATGAATATTAAGCGGTCCAGAAATCGCCCGATTAGCCACCGCCATCACAATCGGCAATCGCATCGCTGAAGCCACTGGCAAAACTTCCATCATATACATAATTCCCTGAGAAGCCGAGGCCGTCATTGTCCGCGCTCCAGAAGCCGAAGCCCCAATACAAGCACTCATCGCACTGTGTTCAGACTCCACTTGAATCATTTCAGTATCCGCTTTTCCATCAGCTACTTTTTTTGCCAAATATTCCACAATCGGAGTTTGAGGCGTGATCGGATAAACCGCCATCACATCTGGATTGATTTGAGTCATCGCTTCTCCAACTGCAAATCCGCCTGTTAAAGCTACTTTTTTATTTTTATTTATCATAATTAATTTAATAAATTAAGATGCGAGAATATGGCACACAAATAGAAACTTGTTTGATTGACTTTTGGTGTAGGTCATCAGTAATCGGTAATTAATAATCAAATTTTTTCTTTTATATAAATTTGATGACCGATGGCTGTTGACCGATAACAAAATCTGTATCAATCCTTAGAAACAATTTTTATAAATTTTATCACTTCTCCAAAATTTTTAACTACCTTGTCCGCTAAATCTATCACATTTTTTCTCGAAATATTTTCAGTGTAAACCAAAAAATAGTCTGCCTCGTCTTCTCTTTTGATTTCATAATCAGTCCAACCATCCCCAACTGCAAAAACCATTCCCTTCAAATTTAAAGCTTCAACTTGCTTAACTTTGCCTTGCGTTTTAGCTAAAAAATTATTTTCATTAATTCCAATAATTTTCCCTTGCTTATCAAGCACAAATTCATTAGCAAAAACATTTTCTTCAGAAATTCCAAGTTCATTAGTAGCTGGCAAAATATATTCCTTAAAACCGCCCGATACTATAAAAATTTGTTGTTTATTTTCCTTGAAAAATTCCTTATTAGCCAAAAACGAATCAGAAATATTTTCTTTCATTTTCTGTGCTATTTTTTCAATATCGACTTGACTGGCTGAGAAAAGTTTCAAACGACTTCTCAAAGATTTTAAAAAGGAAATTTCACCTCTCATTCCCCTTTTTGTAATTTCTTCAATTTCTTTTTGAATTTCTTTTCTTCGAGGATTTTTTGTCAAAACTTCTTTGGCTAATTCATCCAAAGTTTCCAATTTAACAAAAGTGCTATCAAAATCTATGATTAAAAAATTACCCGAAGTCATTCTTGCTTTTTATAAATTAGCTTTCTTTTTTAACCATTTCAATCGCCTTAACTGGACAAATTTCAGAACACAATTCACAACCTTTGCAATATCGATAATCAACCACCGCTTTATTCTTCCCGTTAACTTCTTCTATTTTAATAGCCCCTTCTGGACAAAATTTTGTACATTGTCCACAAGCGATACATTTATCACTAACTTCTGGTTTAATTTCTGACCATTCGCCAGTTGGTGGATAATTTTTTTCATCATTTTCAATTACGCCACCGAGTTCTTGCCCTTTTTTATTCTTCATAAGCCACTTTAATTGCATTAATATTTTTATTAGTTTTCTCGGAACCAATTTTTTCCTCATATTTAATACGAAAAACTTTCACTAAGTTTTCTAATTTAACTGCTTTTGTCACTACTGAAAATTTACCTATAATCACTGTATTGGGTCGATTCTCACCTACTATTTTCATCGCCAAGCCCGAAGCATCAACAATAATTAATTTACCTTTAAATTTAATTTCAGTCAAAATTTCCTCTTTAGTTTTTCGAGTATTGATTATCAAAAACGAATCTGAACTTAAATTTTCGAAACCGTCAAAAACTTCCAATAAAGTTTCGTCTAAAACCATAAAACAATCTGGATTAGTAATCGGTTCTCTTGTTTTAATCGGTTTGTCAAAAATTCTGACAAAAGTTTGAACTGGGGCACCACTTCGCTCTGGCCCAAATTCAGGAAAAGCCTGAACATATTTGTCTTCCAATAAAGCTCCTTGAGCAATTATTTCAGCCGTGGTTTTTGCTCCCTGTCCTCCCCGACCATAAATTATTATTTCAAATATTTTTTCCATTTTTATTCTAATTTATTTTTTATAGTCTCAACAATATCTTCTTTTTGAAAAATTCCGTTTAAAAATTCTTTGCCAATAAAAGAAGCAGGGGTTCCAGCAATTCCAAACTTATTTCCTTGCTCGATAGACTCTAAAATCAAATCTTTATTACTCTCAGTTTCAACACATTCATCAAATTGCTTTTTATCCAAACCAATTTTTAAAGCATATTGATCGAAAATTTTAAAATCTTCAGCTTCGCTCCATTGTTTTTGGTTGGCAAATAACAAATCAGCCATTTCCTCAAATCTTCCCTGTTGATAAGCACACTGTCCAACTAAAGCAGCGCTAATTCCTTGCCCCTGCAAATCCAAAGGGAAATTCTTATAAATCATTGCCAATTGATCTCCGTTGAATTCGTTTCGAGCCTCCTTGGCCGCTTCATAAAAAATCTTTGAATAAGAACATTGAAAATCAAAAAATGTCACTAATTTAACTTGAGCATCCTTTTTACCTATAACAATATCACCTTTCTTCTCCTCCGGAGTTTTCAAATATCTTCCGACTGGAATTCCTAAAGCCGTAGAATCCAAAACTAATCCATTCCCTCTTCTATCAAAAATTTCCTGAACTTGCTCTTCTTGAAAAAAACTGGCCTCTTGAATTTTTTTGTCAAAAACAAAAGATGGGATAGTATTCAATTCATATTTTTCAATCAACGCCTTGCCCTCTTTTGAAGATTCTGAAACTTCACTAACAACCATTGTCGGAATAAATTTTTTCATCCAGGTCAAGATTTCATCAGCATTGCAAGTTGGACAATTTTCTTCGTCTTCGGCTACTAAAATATCGACCTCAATTGCTGGTTCTGAATAAGCCACCCAAGTTTTATCACCCAATTCAAAAACTTCTGCTTCTCTCAGTGCCCTTTCTGAATAACCGTTCTTTGTCACTAATTGCACTACATCCACAAACAAACTTCCCACAAAAAGACCAGCAACAATGATTATAACTGAAATTAAATTCTGAATCTTTTTGTTGTTTTCTTTTTGATTTTCAATGTCATCCAAAGTCATTCCATTCTCAAGATTTTCAATCACGCTTTTGCTAGAAGTAATTTTTACTTTTCTAGCTTGATTTTTTTGATTTTTTGAATTAGTTCTTTTTGAACTAATTTTATTTTTCCTTACCTCTCCCTCCTTATTTTTATTTTTTTTAACCATTTTTATTGATTTAAAAATAAGGATCTATTTTTTTATTTATTTAAAATTGACGGTATCTCATCCGAAAATTGAATACTATTATTAAAAATTTTTGAATCATCAAAACCGGAAACAATCGTTCTGACCGCTTGCGATTTAAACATCACTCCCATTAAAAATCCCAAAAAAAATAGTGAAAATAATTTAAACCGAGCCTGTAAAACTTCACTTTTTATTATTTTTTTCCAATTATTTTTTTTATTATTTTTCATAATTTAATATTAGTATTTTCATTTTTGTCAAAAACAACCTTCAACAAAAATACCCCATCAAAAATCAAACTACTATAATACTTATAAAATATCATATTCAACGATTTTCTACAATCGAATTCCTTTGATAATATTCTTTTCTTTGTTATAATAATTATATTATATTTCAAAAAATAACAGAAAATAATTTTTTTCAAAAAAATGCGAAAACTTTTTTTAATTTTTCCACTTTTATCTCTAGCTCTAACTATCGGTAATTTATTTTCTTGGCGTCTTTTCGAGTCACTTCTATGGCTTTTCGCAACGGTTCTGATTGCTTTGATTTTTCTCCCGCTAGCTTTCAAGGCCAACGAAAAAGATGTTCCCGTCTATCAAGTTTTCGCCCCTATTTTATTAATTCCAATTTTTTTCTCTATTTTTGCCATTATGGATTTTCGTCGAATTGAAGTTTTGACCGATCCACAAGCTATTATTTATGGGGTAGTCACCGGAGTCTTAACTCTAGTAGCCTTAATGCTATTAATTGGTCCCAGCAAATATTAATTTTTAACAACAATATAGTTTATCGGGAATTTTATCACCATTTTTTTGACCAAAAGGATTTCCATCCTTTTTTATTTTTGCCAACATTTCTTTATTAGCAGAACTTTGAATGCCATTTTTTTCTTGTTCTTCTCTAATCGCTCGAACCATTTCCGGCAATCCTATTTTCATTGGACAATTTCGATAACAGGAATCACAAAGAGTGCAATTATGACTTCCCACTTTTTGAGCTTCTTTTAAACCTTTTTGAACCGCTTCAAAAACAATTCCCTTGGAACCAATATAGCCCTCATTACCATATTGACTTCCCTTTTGATTATAGACCGGGCAAAAATTAATACACGACCCACAATTAATACATCGTAAAATATCACCGAAACCTTTTTCAATCATTTTTCGTCGACCGTTATCGACTAAAATAATATGAACTTCTTGTGCGCCTTGAGCTCCCATAACTAATTTATTTTCAATGTCAGCCGTCTTAGACGGACCCGAAATTACTGAAATGTATTGAGTAATGTCTTGCCCAGTTCCAAAAATTGCCGCCGTTTGACAAAGCTCCATCGCATCCTTAACTGATTCCGTGATTTTATCAATTCCACAAATTATAATATGCTTCCTAGGAACTCGAGAAACCAAAGAAATATTGCCTTCGTTTTCCAACAAAACTACCTGCCCCTCTTGAGTAAAAAAATTAGCACCCGTCACACCAACTTCCGCTTGCAAAATTTTCGCTCTAATTTTCTGACATAAATAGTGCGTCAATTTTTCCGAATCAGCTTCAATCTGATCCCCATATTTTTCTTTAATTTTTTTAGCTATCATTTCCGCACTAATATGAATCGCTGGCAAAACAAAATGCTCGTCAGTTTCTTTGAACATTTTCACAATAAAATCCCCTAAATCAGTTTCACTCCAATCAAAATTTTCGGAAACTTTTTTGATTTCGATTTCTCGCCCAGTATTAGTTTTAGAGGAAGCAATTTTTTTAGCTTTTCCAATGATTTTATTTAAAATATTTTGAGCATCTTTGGCTTTTTCAGCTTCATAGACTTGAAATCCGCGTCGCTCAAAATTTTTCTTAGCAATTTTTAAATTTTTCTCAAAATCTTCAAACGGTTTTTTTCGAATAGCCGTCATCTGATCTTTATACTGATTTTCTTCAATATTTTTATTTTCAAAAACTTTTCGCCGCTTGGAAGCGCTAGAATTAACCGCTTTTTTAATCGCGTCTTGACTTGTCTTTTTTAAATATTCTTTTTTCATATTTTAAAATTAATTAAAGTATTTTATTTATTGGCAATAAAGTAATCTTCTAAATCTCAAAAAATTAATCTGACTATATTTTATAATAACATTCATTAAAAAAATCACAAAAAAATCGCCCTTATCTATTTCAGATATTGACGACTTTCCCTCTTTAAAAATTCTTCTATTCCTCCTTTTTAAATTTTTTCTTCAAAAATGTTTTAATCGAAAAATATTTTTTTAGTTCATGAAAAATGTTTATAATGATATAAAAAATAACTAAAACAAAAACCTTTAAAGTGTCATTAGTAACAAAATCAAAAATCACTTTAGTTATAAACACAGCGATAAACACAAAAATAATCTCAATACCAATTACTTTTAGCAGTTTTCTCTTGTCACCTTTCATTCTTTTTCTCCTTTTTTCAAAGAACTTTTTTATTAATCACAAAAAATATCTTTCAAAAAAATCAGAGATAATCTAGAATAAAACGATGTTCATCTCGAAGATCTTCTCCTTCTTTTTTTATCAAATATTCCAACAAAGAAATCCGATTGGAAGGATTTTTATTTTTTTTATTTTTTATAACTTCTCTCCAAACAATTTCTCCTTCATAAGAAAGGGCCTCTCTTCGCGGTGCTGTAAGACCAAGCAAAACTTCAAGAATTTCACTAAAAGGAAATTTAGTTCTGATTAAAAACAACAAATCCAAAACTTTAGTAGTATTATAAGAACCACTAATTTCTTGATCTTTAAAATGATAAGTAAAAAAAACACCCTCATCTTTTCTGCCGTTCCTAAACAGTAGTTTTTTCTCAACAGCTCTTTTCACAAATTCATCAAATTTAAACATTTTAAACGCCTCCCACGTTTTTTTGTTTCAACTTCTTTTCCTGTCAATTTTACCGATTAAAATTGACTTGAAAAATATAGCACAAAACAGTCGCTATGTCAAACCAAATTTAGATTTCAAATAAAATTTGTTTGATTCTGATTAGATGCTATAATTAAACATCAATTTTTAAAATAAAAAAATACCTAAAAATATTTTTAATGTTGTATTTCAATGTATAAAAAATTATATTCCAAAAAAATCCAGCCCAAAGATTTGATAAAACACGAAACCAAAAATCATGTCTTGGTTAAGTTTTTGCTGGTTTTTTTAATATTTTTAATTTATTTTTTGTATATTGCTCAAAAATATGGGGTTCAGCAAGGCTTTTTAGTCGCTTTTTTATCTTGGTCATTTTTTGTGCTTTGCACTCCGGTTGCCGACGCCGGATTTTTGATTGATTTCCCTCTAAGACTAATCACTAAAATAAAAATGTTTGTAGCTGAAATTCTAGTTTGGCTAATCGCGATCACAATTAATTTCTATGTTTTTTTTACAAATCCAGCCATTTATGAAAAAACTAAATTATTAAAACTTTTTAAACACATCCTCGAAAAGCCTTGGCCTTTTTGGATTATCATTTTAGTTTCAATGCTCGGAACTTTTGTTTCAATCAAATTTGGCGATGAGCTTCTAGACAAAATTCAACACAAAGAACGAACTTTATACCAAAAACACAAAAAGAACCATCAATTAATAATTATGATTTTTTTAATTGTTTTTTCCCTATTTTTTTATGATTTCTTACTTAAAAAATTAGGAATTGATTTATTGAACTAAAATTAACCATTCATGGGAGCTTTCGACAGATTTAAATCAATTTACAATAAAACTCAAAAAATTGATGATTTTGATGATCATTGGACTAAAAAATTTATTGATAATAATTCTCAAAAAACAGCAATATTTTTTTGTGCTTGGCGAACAAAAGCTAAATTTCACAAAAAAGTTTTCAATCAATTTCCTGATTACAATCACCTTATTTATGAACTTCCAAACTCGCTTGTATGCAGTGATTTAAAAATAATGGAAAAAACTTGACTTAAAATTGCAAAATCGATAAAAAAAGCCATCCAAAAATTTGATATTGAAATAGTTTATGGCTTAAGCCTAGGAACTTCGTTCGCTTTATATTGTGCTAATAGATGTCAAAGTGTTAAAAAAATTTTGCTAGCCTTTCCTGGCGATAAAATAACTCCTTGTATATGGGAAGGAGTTTTAACTAAAAAAATTGCCAAAAAAATTGAACGAGAGAGAAAATATACTTATGATGATTATGAAAAAATTTTTAAACCCTATAACCACATCAACAACCTGACGAACTTAAAAGGAAAATTAATTAAAATTTATCTAGAAAAATCAGATGAAATCGTACCCTATCATCGAGGTAAAAAGTTAGTTAAAAAAATGAATCAAATGAAACTTAATTTTAAAATTAAAGAAACTAGACTAGACCATATCGCAGGCACAATAAAAAGCGTCACTTTTGTCAGCTGGTTGTTGAAATAATTTTTTATTTTAGGCAATACTTTAAATTGAATAAAAAGCATATTCAAATTTAATCCCAAAACGAAGAAGTGCGCCGAATCCAAAAGTTTTCTTATTTTAAATAATGTTTTAAGGTAAAAATCCAATCCTCATCGGTGCCTTCTGCTTCTTTGGTTTTTTTAAGCCAATTCAAATATTGGCGATCTTTCTGAACAATATCTGCTACTTTTTCTCCAACATATTTCCCGAAAGGAAATTTTTTAATTAGAACTGGATTATTAGAAATATCAATCATTCTTTGAATAATTTCCTCTGCTGAGGCTTTTGGCGCTTTTTCTTGAGCAGTCTTCAATAGATGATTGAAAATCGCCTCTAAAACGATTACATCGCCGTCAGCGCTATGTGGATCAACCTCAACTTCAACTTCATAATAATATCTTAAAAATTGCAGATTGTATTCTGGAATTTCTTGCTCCGAGTCTAAATAGCGAGCCAATCGTAAAGTACAAATCGACTCAGGAGTTTTTAAACCCTCATTTTCCAACATCGCAATATCAAATTTAGCGTTATGCGCTACTAGAATATTTTCGCTTAAAATTTTCTCTAATTTCTGAGCAAATTTACTTCCCTGAAATTCCCCCTCTTTTTCTACCATTTTATTGGTAATATGAGTGATACTCATCGCTTTAACCGAAATTGGAATAGTTGGTTTAAAATTTTGAACAATCAATTTTTCAGATTTTTTAGAATCTTTTTTTTCTTGAATGTCAACTTGTTTATAAGCTACTTGGCATAAACGATCTTTTGCCAAATCATTCCCAGTTGTTTCAGTGTCCAAAAAAATTAATTTCTTTTTCATATTTTTTTATTAACAATAATAATTTCAATATTTTAAGTATACAATAATAAAAACTTTAAAACAAAAGCAGGGCCGAAGAAATAATCTTCGAACCCTGTTAAAAAAATCAAATTTGAAGAAAACGAAGATGTAAACGACCTTTTTCTAAAGGCTTTGCTTTATCTTCTCGATCTTTAGACATTTTGAAAATTAAAAAATATTCTCCATCTAATTTTTTAATTTTTATCCTATCCGAAAGATGAAAATCCCGCTCTCCATTCTCATAGCTCAACCAGGGATAATAGGGACTTTCGTCCCAATCAACTTCTCCGTCAATTAAAAATTTAGCAAAATAATCACATCTATCGTTTTTACATTCTTTGTAGATTCTTTCATCCTCAAGTAAAGTCGGGAGTTCCCAGCTCCACTGAGTCTCTTCGCTTGAAGATATGTATTTCAACAATATATCAGTGCTTAATACAAACGATTACATATAACAAGACTCTCAGTTTACCTAACATTTTTAAATTCTCCCTCTCTAAAAAATTTAATAAAATATAAAAATAAATAACTAGCCAAAATTATACTACAAAAAATCGATTTTGTCCAGCAAATTTTTATCTTCTTAGAGAAACGGATTGAATTTTTGTTTGTTTAAATTTTGTTGTGGGATAAAAAGTGGATCAGGTTGTTTGTTCCATTCAAACCAACCCCATTTTTCACATTTATCTGGTTCCATAATTTTTGGTTCGCCCGAAACATAATCAGCCAGCATTACAATAGTAATATAATGCTTATTTTCTTTGGTAAAAAAATCATTAGTGGCAGTTGTAAAACGAACGTTTTGAATCTCCAGACCCGTCTCCTCTATAGTTTCTCGTCGAGCACATTCTTCCCAAGTTTCATTAAATTCTAAATGCCCACCCGGAAAATTCCAGCTTCCATCGCCATGGGATCCTTTTCTTTTCCCGAATAATACTTTATTTCCTTTTATTATGCAAACTCCTACTCCCACTTTTGGTCTTTTTTCTTGATTCATAGCTTATAAAAATTATTTAAAAACTTTTCTAATTCTTCTAATTGTCATTCCCGCCCCCGCCCCCGCGAAGATAAACTCCGGCGGGAATCCAGATCTTCGACTTTATGAATTTTACAGACCTTACGAACTCGCTCTATTGCTTAAATCTTAAAATTATTGTATCATAAATAGAATTGTTATTAAATAAATCTTCCAATGAATAAAGGCAAAGAACCCCATTTTTTTGATGTCGCGATTATCGGCGGAGGCGCCGCTGGTTTAATGACGGCTTTTTGGGCCTCCGAAAGAGGCGCTCGAGTGGTCTTAATCGAAAAAAATGAAGAAATTGGCCAAAAAGTTTTAATGACTGGAAAAGGTCGTTGCAATATTACCCAAGATAATTTTTCCGAAGAAACTTTAATCGAGGCGCTGGGTAAGAAGGGACGTTTTTTGTTTTCTGCTTTTAATAAATTTAACGTTAAAAAAACCAAAAATTTTTTCCAGAAAATCGGAGTCGAATTAAAGACAGAACGAGGCGGACGAGTTTTTCCCGAATCTGACAGCGCCGAAGAAATTATCGCAGTTTTTAAAAGAAAACTTATTCAAAATGGAGTAGTCTTAATGAGAAAAACCAAGCCCCTTTCATTCGAAACCAAAGGAAATGTTATTAAAAAAATTATCACCCGAAAACGAGAAATCACTGCCAATCAATTCATTTTTTGCACCGGAGGAAAGTCTTATCCGACCACTGGTTCTACTGGAGATGGCTACCAATGGGCAAAAAACTTTGGTCATAAAATTATCAAGCCGGTTCCCGCTCTTTCGCCGATTAAAACCATCAACAAATGGGCGGAGCAATTACAAGGAGTTTCATTAAAAAATGTTGAACTAAGTGTCTTTCAAGATAACAAAAAACAGCTGACTCGATTTGGAGAAATGCTATTTACTCACTTTGGAGTAAGCGGACCAATCGTTTTAGATGTCAGCAAAGAAATCGGAGCACTACTAAAAAAAGGGCGAGTAAAAATTTCGATTGACTTGAAACCCGCTTTAGATTTCAAAGAGCTAGATTTACGAGTTCAAAAAGATTTTCAAAAATACCAGGGTCGAAAATTTATCAATGCCCTAGATGATTTGCTTCCTCACAAAATGATTCCCACTATAATCGAAATTTCAAAAATTGATTCCGAAAAAAAAGTTGGGGAAATTTCCAAAGAAGACCGCAAGCGATTTGTTTCTTTGTTGAAAAATTTGGTTTTAAATGTTGATGACTTAGTTGGTTTTGAAAACGCTATTGTCACTTCAGGCGGAATTGATTTGGGTGAAATCGATCAAAAAACTATGAAATCCAAACTAATTGAAAATCTTTATTTCGCTGGAGAAATTATTGATCTTGATGGTCCAACCGGTGGTTATAATCTTCAAATTTGCTGGACCACTGGCTACATCGCTGGAAACAGCGTCGCCGAAGTTATCAATCAAGAAAAATACGGTCCAAAAGAATAATTATCAAAATAAAAAAAGACACTTCGCTTGAAGTGTTTTTTCGTTTAAAAAAGCTGTTTCCAAAAATCTTATTTCATTATATTTAATAAATCTTTAATTATTTTAAATTTTTTAATTTTTACCTCTCCATTCCAATATAAATTCTTTTAAATAATCTTCTATAAATTGATGTCGATGCTTGGCTATTTTTTTACCCTCTTTAGTATTCATTAAATTTTTCAGCAACAAAATTTTTTCATAAAAATGAACCAAACTAGAATTTTTATTTTTTTGATATTCTTCTGAATTCTTATAATTACCAATTTTTTCTTCAGAATCATAAATTTTCTGACCATTTGCTCCGCCACAAGCAAAAGTTCGAGCAATTCCAATTGCGCCCAAAGCATCCAAGCGATCAGCATCTTGAACCACTTGCCCCTCCAAAGTCAAAACTTTATTTTCATTAAAAGTTTTTCGAAAAGAAATCCCTTCAATAATTTTTATAATATGCACTAATTCTTCTTGCGAAATTTTCAAATCCATTAAATAATTTTTCACAAATTTTAATCCTTTTTCATCCGAACCGTCATTCAATTTATAATCCGCCACATCATGTAAAAGCGAAGCCATTGAAATAATAAACCAATCCGCTTGCTCCTCTTTGGCGATCCGTTCAGCCATTTTCCAAACTCGAAAAGTATGCCACCAATCATGACTGCTTTCCGCTTTTTTTAAAAAATTCTTTGCAAATTCAACTGTTCCATCAATCATTTCTTGTTTATTCATAAATCTATTTTATAAACTTTATATTCAGTTTCCTTGGTTAAAACCAATTCTCGATTATTTTTATTTTTTAATTTCGCGAAAAGTTCGTCAGAAATTGGTGGATATTGACTGGATTGATAATGAGTAATTAGATTTATTGGAATAATTCCCAATCCTTGTTGAATTTCTTCTATGTCATTTTCATAAAAAATATCTGTTAAAAACAAAGCGCCAGCTGAAGATCCTGAAATAGTTTTTTTGGCTAAATTATTTTTAAATTCTGGAAATTTTGCCAAAACATCTAAAAGCATTAAAGTGCTTCCCCCTCGAAAATGAACTGCGTCTGCCCATCGAAGTTGCTCAATAAAATCATTCTTATTAGCTAATTGAAATTCCAAATCAGCTCGCTTCAAATTATTCATAAAATTTTTTTGATTCCATTTATACTCTTCTTCCCAACGACTCTCCTCAATAGAAAAAAGACAAATCAAAATTTTTGGATTTTCTAGCAAGTCTTTCAGCACTTCTTGATAGAATTTTTTATTATTTTCATTCCGCACGCTCGTCATTCCCCCATGTAATATAAATTTGGTCATTATTTTTATTTATTATTTTCTAAATAATAGCAATTTTTGGACAATTTTGCAAAAAATAAAAACCATCTCACTCGAAGAAATGGTTTTTAAAATTTTAATAGGCTCTACTGTATTGGCGTTGGTGTTCGAGCGGGGACTGGAGTTGTCGCTCGAGCTGGAATTGAGTTTTGAATTGGAGGAACAAAAGTATTATTAATTTGAAGCTTCTCTAAAACCACCTTTCTAGTATAACATTCTAAACCAGCTGAATGTTCACTCCAATTGTTATTGGATTCGCTATAATAACCATAACTTTTATAATCATCCGTCAAAGAATCATCAGACGGCAAAGAAAAAACTGCACAAATTTCAAACTCGCCCGTTCGAACTATTCCATCGGATGTTGAAGCAATGACAACTCGATATGAATAAGGTTGTTTAGTTTCTGGATCTTTAAGATTAGAACAAGAAGAATAGCTAGAACTTCCAAGCTCGCTCAAAGAAACTGGCAACTTCTTAAAATCTTCCGCGTAATTCTCCACACAATTAGACAAAGTGGAAAGATTTCTTTCTCTCTGGTTATCGAAAGTTCTTTTCCTTTCAGTGGCTGGCGAACCACCTGCAAAAAATCCTAAAATAATGCCAATAATAACAATACTTGAAACTATTAAGCCAAAATATTTAAAAATGTTTCCTGAGATTGGATTTCTATATTGAATTTTTTTCCGTTCTAAAAAGTAAAAACTAAAAATTATTCCTGAAATTACGAAAATAGTCAAAGCCTTCAAGAAGAATCTAGCACTAAGCTCTCCTTGTAAAAAAGTAAAAACTGTCGCTATTAAATCTCCGATAATTGTAATTGAAACAACCAACAAAACCAAATAAGTCAACCATTTTGTTAATTTTGTTTCGGTTTTTCCTTCGTCTCTAGCAAAACTTCTAAACCACAATCGCATTGAAATAAAATAGATTGGAAAAGCAATTATTAAAGCAGCAATTGAATAATGAATCGCATTGGTTGATATTTTGTTGGAATAATAACTAGCTGAAAGAGCATCTGGAAAATATTTATTAATGATTTGATAAAAAAGAGTTCCCAAGGCAGTTGCCACTACTCCCAGAAGAATAAAAGAAAATAAATTAAGAGCAATTTCAACAGTCGATGATTTTTTTCCAAAAGTGGATTGCATCGTATCGCTAGGAACTGGAGTTCCTAGCTCAATCAAAGCCTTACTATAAACAGCATCTATTTGACTTTCAGACCAACCGACTGCCAACAACTGTTCTTTAATTTGAACTTTTGTCGCGCCAGATTGAATCATTTTTTTTACATAACTCGAAAGTGAATCTTTTGTTAAATTTTCCATATTTTTTGTATTAGAGGACTATTTCCGATCATTCTTTTTGCTGTGATTGAAAACAATCCTATTGATTAATTTTTATCATTATAGCACAAAAAATATTTTTAAAAAAATTAGATAGAGACAATAACCAATTTTTGTGCTATAATGTTCCAAGGTAAATTACATATAGAAAGGAGGTGTTTTTTATGAATAGTCTAAATTCGTTCGATTGGATTGCCGTTTTACTGTTGGCCATCGGAGGTTTGAATTGGGGTCTAGTTGGAGTTTTTAACTTTGATTTAGTCGCCACTATTTTCGGCGATATGTCAGCCCTATCAAGAATTGTTTATACTGTCGTCGGTATCTCTGCCATCTACGTTCTAACTCTCTCAATGAAGCTTAAAAAGAGTTGAGTCCCAATTCAAAAAAGACAGTCTTCTTTCGCGAGACTGTCTTTTGGTTTCCACGATAAATCGAATTCTAATTTAAAATATTTTTGCAATAAAAAAGACGAGGGTTTTTCTCAAAAACCACTCGCCAGTTATTTCATTAACATTTTCTTGTCCTTTCCGCTAAAAATAAAGAATTAAGTTAGCCAGAAAGGCATTAACTTTGTCATATTTTCCCCAAAAAGATTCTTGAGGTCCACCAACCAGTTGCAAGCCAATTTCGACTTGCCAATAATCTTTGAAATAAATAATCTTAGGACAGACAAAATAATCCCCGTCATCCAAATTCATGGTTCCCTCCAGCTCTAATCTCCAACAACTTCCCGCTCCTTTTTCATAAGAAATCCGGGTTAACATCGAATTGTTCAAATCCCGACGAAAATCAGGCACTCTGACAATCGATTCATCAGAAGAAACAACTTTTTCATTGGCATATTGAACCAAAATACTCAGGGTGTCAGTTGGAGTAAAAACTCCATCAAATTCCTTGCGAATTCCGACAACATATTGCCAAAAATTATCCCCGTGGTCTTGATCATAATATCCTAACTCACCTTTTAGGATATAACCCCTGTCAATTTCGCGAAGAGCTGAAAAGGCATAAACCTTTTCTTTCGAATAACGAAGCTCAAGGATAGCGCCGTTTAGTAGTCCGTAGGGATTGTAACTAACTCCGTCATAAAACGCGGCCGTTAAATCCCATTCTCGCCAGTTCACTCCAGCTCGCAATGCATACTGGAATTGATTTTCGTCAACCATTTCTTCCGCTGTAATTCCCAACGGAAAATCCTCCTCCCAACGACCTTTCGGAAGTTTAGAAGCAGTAAATTTTGGCACCGCCACTATTTCCAAGAAATAATTTTCCTCATCAAATCGCAAATCAAAAGCAGAAATTCCAACTCGCTCCCAATCCGCTAAAAACATCCAGTCTCTTGGATTTAGAACATCCATCGGAGAAATTGTATCGGTCACTGACCAATCAGAAATTTGCTTTCCAATTTTTAAGCTGAATTTTTCTCCTTTCCAATCAAAATAAGCTTTTTTAAAATTTACAGCCCATCTTTCATTTGATTCAACCATGCTATTAATTATTCCCGCCGCAAAATTTTCACTATCCAAGCGAAAATCTCCTTCCAACACTAAGTTGGATGAATCATTGATTTCAACCACAACTTTGGGCTGAATTCTTGCTTCAAAATAGCTTTGCTTACTTTTTGAAGATTTTTCTTCATAAATGATCGCTTTAAATTCAGTTCTCAGGCTAAGCTCAGAAATAAAATCTTCCTGACTTTGATTAGCAAAAGCGAAACCATTCAAAAAAGAAAAAACAACTAAAATTACAATTATTTTGATTATTTTCATTTCACCCTCCTTTATGTTCTTTTAATCAAAAAACTTTTTAGTGAATATCCAACTTGGAATTTTTGGATTAATTTCTCTCTTAACCACCTTAAAAAAAGTGGTTCTGGCCAGAAAATTGTTTTTAATAATCACCAAATTGGGTCGCCAGGCTTCACCATCAAACTGAATTTCTTGGTTAGTCTGAACTTTTTCTACTTGACCTGATTTCCAATATACAATTTCCTCCACCGCCCAGGTATTTTGATTAATTTTGAAAACTCTTTTTTCGTAAACTGGGTTTTCAAAAGAATCCTTAGGACAAGCTTCAATCCACCAATAGTCCTGATTATCCTTCTTGATTTTATAATCATAATCAGCAATATTTTCTCCAGACAACTGATCGGTATCCTTATAGGTAAAATCAGTTCCAACAAAAGGTTTTCCTTGATTCTTAGTTGCCACCGATCGGGACTTACTCCAAGATTTCATTCGAAGATCAATTGTAGAACTGCTAACTTCTCTTGAAATCTGTAATTTAGTTCCTTTAATTCTTCTCGGTGCCGTCAACTCGATTGATACAATATCTTTATTCTCTGAAAAACTCATCCAGCGAGTTAAAGCTTTTTTTTCTTCAAAACCGCTTTCATATTTAACGGTTATCTCAGCTTCTTCAACTTCAGTTTCAATTTGACGAAAATTTTCCCAACTTTTTGTAACGATTTCTGTCGCTGTTAAAGCCTGAGCGTTTGAAGCGAAAAAAAACAGCCCGATTACCATAGCCATACCAATGAATGTTCTCATTTTATTCTCCCTCTATTAATTTGGTTGGGGATGAGTCTGATATTATTATCAGACTCATCCCATTTTTTAATTTATCAATTTTACTAATTTTGCCTCCTCAATTCCAATATCTTCAACTTTCTGAGAAGTTTTTTTAATGCACTTGAACAAAATCGCTGGCATTAGAACTAAAGCCCCAAAGCCACAAGTAAACATCATAAAAACCAGTAAAACACCTGTCAGCGCTATCGGATTAAAATTAGAAAAAATAAGAAACGCAAAGCAAAAAGCATTGACTAAAATATCAACAATATTCACTTTCCCTTTTTCACAAATAGCAATTTTTAAAGCTTTTTGATAATTAGATCCTCCCATCAAAGCATCATTGAAATCATCAATGAAATGCAAATTGAAATCAATAGCGGCATTAATCGCCAAGGGTACAATACAAGCCATTGCTTGATCTAAAGGAATTTTGCACAAAACCATCAGATAGACAATACAAGCCGAAGAAAACACAAATGGAATCGCCATGGCAACCCCAGTTCTGATTTTATACAAAACATAAATTTGTTTTTTTTCATCAAGAAAACTGGAGCTTCTAACTTTTAACCATAAAGAGCAACAAACCATAACTATAATAAAAGAAGTTATCATATTAGCTGGTTGCCTTTTTTGAATATACTTATCAGTTTGATGATAATAATGTAAACGTCCAAAAGGCAAACATTTAAAATTTAGACCTCCTTTATCAATCAACTTTACCATAAGCTCAGCTTGTCTTTCTAATTGATTTGAATCATCAGCCAACAAAGATAAAATTATATTGATACCCTTTTCGTACTGAAGCTGATTAAAGATATTAAAACCCAAGTCCCATTCTATAGTGCTAAAAATGTCCTGTACTTGTTGACGTGTTTCCGGAAAATCCAATCCGTATTGCCTTTTTGAAATAAAAAGCACCGTATCAACGATTGATTTGGAAGTTTTAATTCCTTCTATTTCTTGCGCCTTCTTTTGCAGATAATAATAAGCCCTAATAACTTCTGGATCATATACATCCCCCTCTTTAACTTGAACCAAAAAAGATAACTTTCCAAACCCATATCTATCCTGTTGATTCAAGAACAATCTAGCTCTATCAACAATCGTCCCTTTTAGATAATCAATCGGGTTGGTGCCTGTTTTAATATAAGCTTGTCTATTGATATCAAAGTTTTTATAAACCCAAAAATCATGACCAACAAATATCAAAGCTCCAACAATTACAACTAAACTGAAAATAGTTGCGAGCCAAAATGTTTTTTGACGTGGAAAGTAGGTTAGGATCCGATAAAGACCTTCAGTAACATTAACCAGAAAAATCTCTCCCATCTTAACAATCCGATTTTTTTCTTTTTCAACAACGTCACCTCCAAAGATCACCTGCAAAGCCGGTAAAAGCCATCTAGTCATAACAACTAAATAAAAAATGCCGATGGCTGATAAAATTCCCATTTCAATTAAGCCCCTGTTTTCTATTGAATACAAAGTTAAGAAGCCAAAAATAGCAATAATTGCAACAATGTAAATTTTACCGTTAAACCTTCTGGTTTTCTTCCAAATTTCTTGAGGCAAAAGTTCTGGAAATTTTTCTCGATAAGAATTATAAGAATCAAACTTTCGAGTCGAAAAAGAAATTCCGGCAATAATAATAGCCGTAAAAACAAACAACATATAAACTCGCTCTTTAATTGCTTCCCCCGCCAATTTAACATCCAACAAGAACAAGTATCCGACTGTTCCTCGAATCCAAAATAATCCGAGCACAATAATCAGCCAACAATAAAAAGATTGTTTTATGGAACCATTTAAAGGATAAAGAACGAATATTACTAAAAGCAATCCTATTGTAGAAAACTTAAGGATATCAGAAATTAAAGCCGCATCCATTAATCCACGACCAAAAGGCCAACCCGAAACAAGAATTTTTTCATACTCAACCACTGGATAAACATCGCTCTTAATAAACCACTCCCAAGTAATTACGTTTCTGTCTTCCAACAAAGACGCAATTCTATTCCGAATATCAATCTCGCTATAATTCGATGGTAAAAACACAATTATTTGAGCATAATCAAAATTTTTACCAACAAGCACCTCGTAAACACCCGGATTTTTTTTGATTTCCGCTCTCCATTCTTCTAGATTCCAATCAGAATTTTGGAACATTTCTTCATTGACATAGGGGTATCCAAGCTCTCCTTTCTGCTTATAATCAATTGCCTTAGCTAAACTCAAAATTCCATACTCAGGGAAAAAATTTTTCACTTTTTTATGAAATTCCAACAAAAACAATAAATCTTCTTTGAGTAAGCCCTTTTCAAAAGGAAGAACAAAACTAAATTGATCTCCACCTTCAAAACCCTTGACGCCCAACTTCCGAACTTCTTGCTCAGACTGATAATAGAAATTTTTTTTATCCATAAGGCCATTACTCAAAAGCCCGCCTTTAGGACAAATCCAAAAACCATAAACCATAACCAAAGATATTAATCCAGTCACGATGAGAATAAACCATTCTTTTTCTTTCCTTAAAATTTTCATCATCCATCTCCTCTTTATTGAAGTATATGATTATCTTTTTTTATTTAATTCTTCAGTTTTCAAGGTCCTAATACAACAAAAGTCAGCCTGTAATGACTAACTTTTTTGTTTTTTTATTAATTCGGAAAAACAATTTTTAGAATTTTGCTTCAATCTAATTTAATTGCTTTTCACTCCTTATTTATACATCATTTTAATCAATTTGTAAAGACCACAGATATAAAATTTTGATTTTGATTTTGATTATTTTAATAATTGAGGTTTAAAATCCTTTTTAAGCTCTACTATAAATTGACTGCCCTTCCCAACCCCGTCCGAAATAGCAAAGACTTTTCCTTTATGAGCATCAACAATTTTCTTGCAAACATACAATCCTAAGCCAGTTCCCTCGGTATTCAAGCTACTACTTCCCTCTCCTCTTCTGAATTTATCAAAAATATACTCTACCTCTTCTTTTCCCATTCCCTTGCCGGTATCAGAAATTATTATTCTAATTTTACTTCCCGACTCTTTTACTTGAACTTCAATCCCTCCTGTCGGCGTATATTTAATAGCGTTGTCTATTAAATTAGAAATAACCTCATGCATTTTACTTTTATCAAAAACAAAAGAATGAATTTTTTTAGTTGGTTTAATATATTTAATTTTCAAATTTTTATTTTCCGCTTCAAGATTAAAACCCTCAACAATTCCTTCCACCATATCAGCAATGTCATTATTTCTAAAAGCAAAAGTAAATTTCCCAAATTCAATTCTCGACAAACTCAAAAGATCATTGACCAATTTAATTAGTCTTTCATTTGAAATAAAAATTTTCTTCAAAGCAGTGTCAACTTCCTTTCCGATTCTTCCATAATCACCATCTCTAATCAAAGAAATATAGCCTTTAATTGAAGTCAATGGAGTCCTCAACTGATGCGACGCAATTGAAATAAATTCATTTTTAGCCGAATCCAATTGCTTAAGACGTTTATAGGCCGCAGAAAGTTTTCTGTTCATAGCCGTCAAGTCAGTGTTGGCTTTTTCAACTTCTCCAGTAGCCTGTCTAACTTCTTTTCTTAAACGTACATTAAAATCCTTAGCCTCCGAATAAAGTTGCGCATTTTCAATTGCAATCGCGGCCTGTCCCGCAATAATTTCTAAAACTTGAAGATCTTCATCATTATAGGCTTCACCAGTTTCTTTTGATCCAAAAACTAAAAGACCAATTAAATCATTTTTTACTTTCAATGGAATTAACAATTCAATTTCCAACGATGCTAGCAATTCAATTAAATCCTTAGTTTTATCATTATAATGAAGACTTTTAAATTCTTCGACAATAACTATTTGATTTTTTTTAATAAAATTATTTTCCATTACTAAGTTTTCAGCAAAGGTTTTTCTTTTTCTGATATTAAAACCTTTATTGTAAAGCAATTTATAATTTTTATTTTCATCATTTCGAGCCAAAACACCGAAAGCTTTGGTATGCAAATTTTTAGAAAAAGTTGAATACAAAAATTCATAAACTTTATCAATATTCAAAACAGTTTTCAAACCATTGCTAGTTTTCAAAATTAATTTTCCGCTGTCGTAAAGAGAAGTAAAAAAATATTTATTAGCTACTTTAAAAAATCTTTCTTTGACGTAGGGGAATGTGGCCGCTGCAAAGAAAATCGCCATCAAATCCGTCCAAAAAATAAACTCGCCTAAATATTTACTGGCGATAATTTTTACCACCGAAGCCAAACCGAAAATAACACTCAAAGAGATAATATAGACAGAAGATTGCCGAATAACTAACTTAATATCCATAAAACGATAACGGACAATGGCGTAAAAAATAATTATAGTAAAAATCAAACCAGAAATATAAGCAAAAGGATAAATACCGATTCCATAAGCAGGTAAATAAGCTAGAGGACCAATAGTTGCTAAAATAAAAAATGCTACAAAACAATATTTGATTCTTTCTTTTTCAATTAAATTAGTTTGTTGCTTAAAATATTTAAAAACTATAATAAACCAAATCAGAATATAGATAGCAAAATAAATCAAGAAAAAATGATGAAAAAATTGAGCCTTTGAATGAGCTCCCCATCTATAAATAAAAGCCCCATCTATAAATAAATCTGTTGGTAAAAGAGCAAGAAAAAAACCAGAAAATAAATAACCGACAATAACAAGAAAATTATTTTTTATAATTTTAAATTTCGTTAAAGCCAATCCAAAATGTAACATCGCAACTGGAATAAAAATCACCCCAACATAAACAAATTTATCCCAAAAAATTATTTTTTCAGAATCTCCTTCATTGAAAAACATCATAAAAGTTCCAAACATCCAAATAGCAGAAAAAAGTGAAAAAAAAGCAAAAGTAATATTCAGCTTATTTCTCTTCCCTCTAATAAAAATCGCGATTCCCAAAAAAAACACCACTATAGCACTAATCAAAGGAAAAATTGTTATTAAATTCATTATATTTATTTTATAATTTTGATAATTATATTCTAGCAAATAATTTAAAAAAACAAAAGAAAAAGGCGTCCGAATTTTTAATCCGTCCGCCTTTAACTATTTTTTTATAAAATCCAGTTCCCAAAAACATTTGCTTTCTTCCGAGAAAAACTCGGTTGAAGTTTTTAAGGTTGAAGTTTTAATTGAGAATTTTCCCTCATTTTTAGATCAAATGAGGTAATTCTTCTTTTAAAGCAAAATCCTGGAATTGGATGAGAAATTCCCATCCGATTAAATAGATCTTGTATGATAGCCATATTCTTCAAACTGGTTTCCATCCAGTTTGTTTTCAAAATTTCCTCTTTTCGGATATTATTTTTCAAAGCGTAAGCTAGAGCCATTGCCTCGAGAAAACAACCGAAAAGAGTTCTCTGGCTTGGAAACCCAAAGGCCTTGGCCACAGTATCACCAAAAACATAACTTAGTTTTCGACAGTAGCCATTACCGACAGTTACCAGAACCAACCTGTCTTCCATACTAAGGTAATCCTTGACAGAAAAGACGGCTGGCTGACAAACATCCAGCATTAACATTTTTTTGTCTTCCCGGCGAATCTGATCGATTCGCTCAGGAGTCGGGACACTTTTCCCAGCGTGAGCACAATTAACAAACGCATCAACCTTACCCATCTCTGAATAAGAATCCACTATTTGCAAACCAAATTCTTGGGAAATTTTCCGAAGCGCTTTTTTGTTATTACCAATCGCCACCAGATTTTGAAAACCTTGAGCAACCAGAAATTCTAATGTAGCCCTTCCCAGCGTCCCGTAAGGACAATTAATACCAATCCTATAAAAAACCTGAATACCAGATTTTTCGAAGGAATACCGGATCTGTCCCTGTTTAATTAGAAACGTTCCGTTATCGCCCTTAGTCCACAAAATATTCGGGTATTTTATTTTAAGTAGCTCAGCATTTTTACCAAAAAGATGCTTCGTGCTAGCAGCTAAAAGTCCGACTCGGGGGTTACGTTTGGCTGCCCAAGCTATCGCTTTCAAAAAAGTCTCACGAGCTTTCTCTTTGGCTGGACCAGAGATTTCAGAATTTGGATTATCCATTTCATCAGCATACACGGTCATCGCCCGTGTCCTACCAGAAACGGCTTTCAAAGAAAACTTATTCCACCAAAATCTCGGGCCATTGAAATGGCCTTCTGTTGGATTCCATTCTCCAGTGAAAGATACTTTATCTTGATGATGCCTCATATTAGTAATCATGATGGCATCAATTTTTGTAGCCATATTCAAAATGAATCTGAGAGTCGTTCTCCAATCAAGAAGAGCCATCATAATTCTTCCCAAATGACCTTTGAGTGTTGAAATCATAAATATTCTCCTTAAGCCTGAATCAGGCTTTTTATTTTCGTAAAAACCACAACCGGAGCACAAACCCAAAATACAGGAGAAAACAGCGCCGGAACAACATTAGCCACAATTTCAATCAACATTTTTTTCATTTTCTCCTTCCTTAAATTTTCAAGGTTAATTTTTTATTTAAAAAATTCCGGATTAATTTCAAAACTGAAAAATCAACACGCAATTTTCAAAAATATTTTAATAAATTTATTATTTTTAATTTTCTTATTTTATTTATGACAACAGCAGATAATAAATGAAACCATCCAGGCCAAACCGACAATTGCCATTAAAATTAATAATTTTGTCAATAAATACTGAGCATCAAAATCATTTAATCCGTTGGCTTTTCTGAAATAACTAATCCCCAACGCTATTGAAAAAAATAAAAAAGTTATAGTTTCAATTTTGAACCAAATTGGCAATTCTTTTTTTTTCATTGTTTTGTTTTAATTTTTATTTTTTAAAAAATATTTTTATATTTTTTTACACAAAAACCAAGCAAAAAGCTTGGTTTTTTATTTTATATTCAATTTTTTTAACTTGAAATATCCTGCGCAATCCAAAATATTCGTTCCTGCGACCAGAAAATCTTCTTATGTATATTTCTATTTTTTTAAATAAATAATTTTTCATTTGATCTGAAATTAATTGTTTACTTCAGATATTAATACTATACCTCATAAATAATATTTGTCAAGGTAAAATGAAACAAATTTATTGCATTGTTTCATTCACAGCTTAAAACAAAGCTTATCTCACATTTTTTATGTTAAATTATTTTGGACAATGTTTAAAAAATGACTCTAAAATAATTTTTAAGAACTTATTTTTAAGAACTATTGTAAAAATTATTTAAACATGTCATAATTTTCAATCGATAAAATATTTAAATTTTAAAAACGATGCAAAGCTATAATTATCTATCAAGTGAACTTACTAAGCTAGGCTTAACCAAAAAAGAAGCTGATATCTATCTAGCGCTTTTGGAAGTGGGTTATTGTAGTGTTCAAAAAATTGCCGAAAAACTCGAATTAAGTCGACCGACTGTCTATAGAGTTTTAAAAGACCTCAAAAAGAAAAATTTAATTAACACCATCGAAAAAGGAAAAAGAAACCATTACATCGCCGGCTCTCCGGATTCTCTTTTGAATATGCTTAGAGTCAAAAAGAGAAAAGCTGAAGAACAAGAACGAGAGTTTTTGAGAATTATCAATACCCTTCAAGACCAATACAGTTTTTCTTCCAAAAAAAATGTTATTGAAAATTTTATCGATAAAAAAAGACAACTTGCCTTGGACAAGCTATCTAATGGCTCTACTCAAAAAATTTATGTTATTTCAACTTATTTTGACAAAGAACTTGATGAAACTTTTTCTAATATTCATAAAAAACTAGGCTTTGCATTTCAAATCAAACAACTTCATTCTTTTGAAATAAAAAAAGACACAGACATTTTTTTTCAAAACAAATTTTTTAAAAACGATTTAGATACCAAAAACATAGTCATCACCGATAAAGTTTTTATTATCAAAAAAAACATCATCCACATAGTCAAAGAAAAAGACGTCATCAATTCCTACAAATTAATGTTCAATTCCCTTTGGAAAAATTTATAAAAAAAGAATTTCAATTCAAAAAAAACAGTTTTTCGCTAAGGCTGTCTTTTTATTTCTGTAATATAGATCCTATTTAAAAATATTTTTATAATAAAAAAGGCGAGAGGTTTTTCTCAAAAACCACTCGCCATTTATTGTATTTTTTTCATTAATCTAATTAAAATTAAGGAAACCTCCGTTTAATCCTGCTTGTCCTTCTTTCAATTTTTGGTCTTATAATTAGTCGTCTTTCTCTTCTAATAGGAAGAATTATTCCAAGCCGAGAATCCCTGCTAAAGATTATTTCTTCTCTACTTTTTAAAACAATTTTGACAAGAGGAGATTCCGTTGCTGTTATGGTTATTGTTTTTGATTGAGAAAAACCATAATAGTCTTCAACGGTAAGGGTGGCATAAAAAACTCCAGCTTCAGCAAAAGTATGAGTTGGGTTTATGACGGGAGTAGTATTTCCGTCTCCGAAGTTCCAATCCCAATACAAAATATCACCGATTGATTGGTCGGTAAAATTAACAGTTAAGGGAGCAGAACCAGAGATTTGATCAGAGATAAACTCAGGAATAATTTGAGGAAGAGCGATTTCTAATTTTCCGTATTCGTCCGATTTTGATTCGTCAGAAACATCGCGGTCATCACCGTCTTCAGTTTCAATGTCAGTATAGAAATAAAGAGTAAGCTCTCCTTCTGTGCGGTTTTGTTCGGTTATAGGAAAAGTGAAGGAGTGTTTTCAGAAACCGTCACAGTTTTGAAATCCTCACTGATAGAAATTCTGATTCTGCCAGAGTGTTTAGATTCTTTTTCACCTTCGTCTATATCGACATCTTCATCTTCAAGGCGATATCTCTTATCAGGATTAAAGTCTTTCTTGTCTTTAACCACCAGATAATCGATGTCAATATTTTGAAGATCATAATTAGATTTGTTTTTACCTCTAACTTCCATTTCTATATCATAAGCTTGTCCAGGCGCCATACTGATATCTACTTCGTGATGCCAGGAACCTTCCTTGTAGGGTCGGATTTTGCAATGAGTGATGTGAATGTCGGTGGAAGAGGTGCAAGACTTCTTCAACTGGAAGCGGGTAAATTGCGTTGCCAGATGAATCAACAACTCCTTCATTATTATAACTTTCACCTTTTGACCAATCAGGTTCAGATCCGAAACCACAATAATATGGTTCAAAATCACCTATTTGACCCTTTCCCTCTCCTCCCATATACCACAAAAAACGGTCTTGAGAAAACAAAGATTCTCGAGGCGGGCGTATATTGAAAAAATTGTTCCCGTCTGAATCGCTCTTCGCAAGAAACCAACCAGCAAACTCACTTTTAACAAATGAACCATACCGATCATATCTATCTTCAAAATCGTTTTTAAGTGAATAGACATCCCCAACTGATTGAACCTGGACTTCATATTTAGCCACATCAACATTGGAATGTTTCTTGAAGGGAAAAGTTGCGGTATACCATCTATTGGCCGTTAATTTTGACGGATCATTGATAGCCAGAGTATACTTATTGACACTATCAGATTGATAATTATCATCATACCTCAAATTGCCGAAAAACCCATAAACTTGAACATCTTCCAAATCATCCGAATCAAAAACGCCAGAATGATCTATGATATCAATTTCAAAACCCATCAGTTTCCTTCTTCCGTCAGAAAAAGTTTGTTTGTAAAAATCGATATTATCATCAGAAAGATAAAAACCCACGATAACCACATTTTCTGCCTTACAAACCTTGATACCTCCTTTTTGAGGAATATATTCATTATTTATATCAATATCCCAAACATCAGGACTTTCATCTTCGATATTCGACAAAACCATTGCCGAAGAAAACGATACCAAACAAACCAAGCTGAAAAATAATCCTATTGTTATAGAAATAAGTTTCTTCATAACGCTACCTCCAGTTGCTCTTGTTTAATGTGATTTTAGGTAGTGAAAAACAAAACTTCTTTTAGTTCTTTTAACCTCCTTTTTTTGTCAAAATTCTTAAATTGAAAAACTACTGTTTTTCTTAGGAGAGATTATATGAATAATCTCTCATCAAGAAAAATACTAATTATTCGTTTTCTCAATAAATTTAAATGATTCCAAAATGGTTCTTTCTATTTCTGGGTTGTGGTTTGGTTCTTGATGTCTGATTGTCAACATATAACCCAACTTATTATCAATAAAAAAATATAAATCCCAAATATAGCCAAAATTATCCACCCAA
>CAZXUS010000005.1:0-51516 GCA_964643985.1 uncultured Bdellovibrionales bacterium
TTGAAGATTGTAATTTATCCAATATTGATTTCAAAAAAACTCGAATTCAAAAT
This sequence comes from uncultured Bdellovibrionales bacterium, assembly GCA_964643985.1. Lineage (GTDB taxonomy): Bacteria > Patescibacteriota > Minisyncoccia > Moranbacterales > DUUL01 > UBA2773. The sequence continues at coordinate 54 of CAZXUS010000005.1, forward strand.
GCAAGCTTCAAAGATTGCAAACTCTTAGGTCTAAACTTTTTAGATTGTAGCCATTTCATAATTAGCTTCAACTTTAAAAACTGTTTAATTTCAATTTGCACTTTTTCTAATTTGAAATTAAAAAATACCGTCTTTGATAACTGCCAAATAAATGAATGTGATTTTGTCGAAACTGATTTGACTCACGCCAATTTTGAAAATTCCGAATTTAAAAAAACTCGTTTTCAAAATGCCAATCTCAGTTTTGCTTCTTTCAAAAACGCCAAAAAATATGATATTAATCCCAACAACAATATCCTCAAAAAAACCGAGTTCTCCCTCCCTGAAGTCGTTCGATTATTAGATGTTTTTGATATAGAATTTTAAAGCTATTGGTATTTTTGAATAAAAATTATACAATAAACCAAATAATAATTAATTTAATTCCATGCTTCAAGAATTTAAAAAATTTGCCATGAAAGGCAACGTAATTGATTTAGCAGTTGGTATCATAATCGGAACTGCTTTTGGAAAAATTGTCAGTTCTTTTGTCTCAGACATAATTATGCCACCAATCGGAATTCTTATCGGTAATATCAATTTTTCCGATTTAGCCATGACTTTAAAAAAAGCAACCAGAACAACCGAGGCCGTCACCTTAAATTATGGGATGTTTATAAATACTGTAATTGATTTTTTAATTATAGCACTAGCAATATTTTTTGTAGTCAAACAGATGAATAAGTTTAAAAAGAAAGAAGCTTCTAAAACAGCTGAGGATATTTTACTATTGAGAGAAATAAGAGATTCCTTGAAAAAATCAAAAAAATAAATAATCAATTTTATTTGGCGTCACTAAAATCGACTCTGTGTCTTTTTTCTAATTCCTTACTTTTTGTTTTAACAACCTCTTCAAAATCCACTTTATACATTTTCGCTAAAATAGCTAATTGCAAAAAAACATCGGCAAACTCTTCATTGATGTTGTCTTGATCAAGTTTTTTATTTCTTAATTTTGGTCTATTTATAGCCCTGGCTAATTCCCCGACCTCCTCCATTAATTGTACAAAACTAAAATGTTGATCTCGCTCAATTTTATATTTTTTATCTATTTTTTCCACTATCTCTGCACATAAATTTTGAAAAGCTCTAGTTTCCATATTTTTCAAGTTATTTTTAAATTTCTTTTATTATAGAACAATAAGCATCCTTAAGCAAAAAAATAGAAGCTTCTATAGACGCGTCTATTTTTTACTCTAAACCATAAAATCAAAAGAGGCCCTGAGATTAGAAAGAGACCTCAAATGAATCTTAAAAAATCTTTTATGTGCAAGGTAGTAAAATATAATCGTTAGGATCCCTGTAATGTGAATCCTCTCTGCACGCACTACGTGTATGAACAGCTCCAAAAACTTGTTCGCCTTTTTCAATTGATTGAAACTCCTCGACCGTTAAATTAAGAACAGTCTTGCACCTCGGACACAAATATCTATCTTTTTCCATTTATAAACCCTCCTTTGTAAAATTATAAATTTCTATTTCTAAAATAATATTTAGAAACATAAAAATCAAAAAAATTTTTTCACTAAAACGCCATTTTCACTAAGGAATTACCGATTTGAGTGCAGTTCGAGGAGAATTTGAGCACCGAACGAGATGTACAATAGTACATCGAGTGAGTGGCGGAAAATTCGACAAAGAAATGTGCCAAATGGGTATTCCCTCGACTTAAAAATTGACTTTAATTTTGATTTTGTCCTCATCATCCCCCCCATTATCATCTTCAACCTTAGCTCGAATTTCAATCTCTCCACCATTTTTACTATCCGGAATTTCATAACTAAGATTGTAAGGGGAATTCCCATCTTTACCAACCGATTTACCATCAATATAGAATTCTACATTTTTGACTTTTCCATCACCATCTATTTTAGTAGAAACTTTCAAGTCCTTACTAGTAATTATATCCCCGTTGCTAGGACTAGAAATACGAACTTCCACTTTGTAATCGTCAAAATAGTCATCTTTGCATTCTTTTTCCGGAAGTTCTCTCTGCTCCTTGTCTTTTTCTTGCGACTTAACCCATTCATCAATCCCTTCTTGCCAATTTTTGTATTGGGAATCTCCCTTAGAATTACCGTCCTTCTCACTTAATGGATCATTTTTATTAACATAATACAAAATAGTTCGAGCATCATAGAAATCTTTTTTCTCAACCAAACTATCTGGACAAGAACTATTTTCCAAACAAAATTTGTCTTTTTCATATTCACAAACTTTCAATTCTTGTTTAATTTCCAAATCACCATCCAAAATTGGCTTACCGATTTCTTCTAGTTCTTCTGGATCATTGAATTTTTCAGCCTGTTTATTCTCCAGCGCTCTCTTCATAAAAGCATTCCAAATTGGGCCAGCGGTGCTAGAACCGCTAGAACCGTCTTTCATTTTAGCATTATCATTATTACCAGTCCAAACTCCAACCGCTAAAGAAGGAGTTGCTCCCAATAACCAACCATCTCGATATTCATTGGTTGTTCCCGTTTTAGCCGCCACTTGATGTCCAGGAATGTTCAAAAGATTATTGGTGCCAAATAACGGTGCTCGCAATTTATTATCAGAAAGAATATCGGTTATTTCCAAGGCAGTTTCCCTTTTGATTACTTGTTCTCCTTCTTGTTTTTGAAATTCTCTGATAATTTCACCCTTGGAATCTTCGATTCTCAAAATAGCAGTTTTTTCTTGTTTTTTACCCTCATTGGCAAAGACAGAAAAAGCGCCAGTATGATTAAGCAATTTCACTTCTCCACCGCCCAGCACCAAGGCTAAGCCATATTTATCAGGTTCGTTTAAACCTTCAATCCCCATTGATTTAGCAAAATTAACAGCCTTTCTTGGCCCCACTAAGTATAAAAATTTGACGGCTGGAATATTCAAAGAAGTAGCCAGAGCATCTTCTAATTGCACTGGCCCCTGAAAAGTTCCTAAATAATTTCGAGGAATATAATCTTCTTCTTCATCATCAGTAGTGGAAAAATTAGTTTCCACATCAAAAACAATCGTCTTCCGAGGATAACCCATCTCTAAAGCCTGCGCATAAACATAAGGCTTAAAAGAAGAGCCTGGTTGACGAAAACGAGTGGAGACATTCACATTTCCATCAATTTCTTTATTGAAATAGTCCTTAGAACCAACCATCGATAATATCTGACCATTTTGAGGGTTCAAAGCCACTAAAGCGGCATTAGAAAAACCATATTCTTCCCCAATCTCATCCACCTTTTCTCTGACCACTTCCTCTGCAATTTGCTGATAATTCCAATCTAAAGTAGTAAAGACACTCATTCCTACTTTTTCCATTTCCTCTTCTCCAAATTCCTCTACTAGTTGCTCTTTCACGTACATAACAAAATGAGGCGCTTTTATATCGTCTTTGACTAATTGAATTTGAGAAAGAATATCTTCTTCAGCCGTCGCTTTGGCTTGCTTTTCGGTAATATAACCTAACTTAGCCATCTTATTCAAAGCTGATTTCCAACGAACTAACAATCGATCAGTATTAGAACCAAACGGTGAATAAAAAGTCGGGGCATTCGGCAAAGAAGCCACTAAAACGGATTGACCAAGAGTCAATTCTCGAGCGTGTTTACCAAAAAAAGTTTGGGCCGCCGCTTCAATTCCGTAAGCGTTAGAACCATAAGGAATTTCATTTAAATACATTTGCAGAATCTCCTCTTTCTCAAATTTTTGCTCGATTTCCAAAGCTAAAACAATTTCTTTAATCTTCCTGGAAATTCTTTTTTCCGAAGTTAAAATTGAATTTTTAACAAATTGCTGAGTAATAGTTGATCCCCCCTGAGCGATTTCTCGTTTAATAATGTCTTTAATGGCCGCTCGAATAATTCCCCGGAAATCAACCCCTTTGTGATTATAGAAATCCTGATCCTCTAAAGCAATCGTCGCATATTTAACAATATCCGGAACTTGATCAATGGAAATCAAAGTTCGATTTTCTTCACCATGAATTTCATAAAGCAAGTGTTGCCCAGTTCGGTCATAAATCTTAGTTGATTCGTTAATAGTTCTTTTATTGATTTTAGTTGGATCTGGCAAATCTTTCATGAAGAAGATAAAAACTCCCGTCAAAGTCAAAAATCCAATTCCAAAAATTACTCCAAAAAATTTCAGAATTTTCCGACTAAACAAAAAATCAATTATTTTATTTAAAATCTTCTTTACCATAAGAATTAAATCTTTATATAATTTAGGCTTTATTTTCATTCCCTATTATCTCATTTTTTAAAGTTTCTGTAAAACTATTTCTCTTCTAAGAATTTATCAATTATCTTCCCCGCCACATTTATTCCAGTCGCTTTTTCAAAACCTTTAAAATCAGCCGAATTATTGATTTCAATAACTAAATATCCCTCATTGCTTTTAATAAAATCTATTCCAACTAGCAAAAATCGTCCATCTTTTATTATTTTCCGAGAATATTTCTCCATATCTTCATTGACTTCAACTTGTTCCGCTTGACCTCCTAATGAAATATTCGCTCTAAAATCATCACTTTGCGAAGTCCTCTTTATCGCCCCCAAAATTTCATTACCCACACAATAAACTCTGAAATCAGAACCCTTGGCTTCTTTTATGTATTGCTGAAAAATAATGTTCTTTTTGCCAGTCACACTGGGATGTGGAAGTTTTTTTAAAAATCCGAATGCCTCTTTACTCGAATTAACCAATCCGACATATTTACCCTCTGAACCAGTAACCTTTTTAATAACACACGGAAATCCACCAACTTCTTTTGTTGCTCGTTCAATTGACTCTTCTTTCTTGTTGGTTAATAAGGCCGTTCTGGGCGTTGGAACGTTAATCGAACTCAAAAAGACTCCTTCTACAAATTTATCGTTCAGCGAAAGATCATCCGGCCAAATTTTTGCATCTGAATTATAGCCAGCTAAAGTCGTTATGTATTGATGCTTGTCATCATTACCAATAGAATAAATGAAGTCATAATTATCCAAATCAATTTTCTTCTTTGAATAAACACCACTGATTAAAATGTTAGCATGGCTACTGCAAAGCAAATCCACCTCATGTCCTCTCTTTTCAATCTCCTCAATCAATCTTTCAACCCGATAGGATTTAATAGCTCTTTCAATAACTAAAATTAAAAATTTTTTCATTTTAAAAACTAAATATTAATTAATTCTCTTACCTTGTTTTTTACAGATTCTATTATCCTTTTACTATCATCATCAATGTCTGCTCCATTTTTAATTTTTATGCTTCTCCTCCAGAGAATTCGCATTAACTGATTATTCTCTCTATAAGAATAACCCTTAGTAGGAACTCCAGCTGTCAAAATAAATTCTTTTTCACAATTTTCAATGTCATTTAATTGAAAACCTTCTCTCAGAAAAGTAAGTCCCCGTTCTTTTAATTCATAAACTCCTCCTTTTAAATTTCGCTTAAAACTCAAATCTTTTTTTAAAAAATTTTTCAATATTGCGTGAGAACAATTACTTTTTAGATTTTTTCTATTCCTTGATTTCATATCCGAACCTACCTTGTATTTTAAATTTAAAAAATCCAAAATATTAAATCCTATCAATGGCAATCTACCATTAGACAATTCAAACTGAGTCTCTATCGGATAAGAGCCTATCAACCTTGGGTTTATTTCTAACGGCACCAAAACACCACGCTTTTCATCATAAATAAAATCTATTCCGAAAATACCGATATACCCTTCTTTTTTTAAAAAATTTCCAATTTTTTGAACAAAAGTCTCTGCCTGTTTTTGAATATTGTCAGCATGATTATCATTTAAAGTCCAATCATTTCCACAAAAAGAATATTTTGCGATCTCTTTTCCTGAGACTATCGCTTCAACTCCAATAAACTGATGTCTAGCAAATCCAGAAAGAACTCCGTTGTCTCTTGTGACGCAACCTGTTATTGCAATGTCAAATCCTTCCACGAAAAAACTAACCAATATCTTTTGCGGTCCTTCTAAGTTAAGACTTTTAATAACTTTTTCATAATTATCTCTTGTGGCAAAAAAAGTACCTCGTCCTCCTGCACCAATGAAAGTCTGTAAAACAAATTTTTCTCCAAATTTATCGAATAATCGCTCCTTTTCCAAATAAAAATTATCGGAATTAAAAATTTCAAACTCTCTAGATAACCCTATTTTTTCTAACAAATTAAAGAAAAAGTCCTTACTATTTAATTTTTCAAACAAAATAGTTTCGGAAGCAATTAACCTCCATTTATTATCTCGACAAATCTCTTCTATCTTGGGCGAAGAAATAAATATATATATGGCCACTTTCTCTTTCGGAGCAAAAGAGTTTATATAATCTTGAACTAACTTTTCAGAAAGAATATCCTCAGCTTTTTTTGAATTATTTTTGACTTTAAAAACATTGACTTTCAAACTTTTTCTAACCGAAGACAGTTCGCCAGTTGCCCTGGAACAGATTACTTCAAAATTATCAGAAACAGCATCAGCCTCACTTCTAGTCTCAGGCAACCCCCCGATTCCAAAAATTTTCCAATTTCCTTTTTTCAGAATATTTTTAAAATCACCAAGTTCTTTAACCTCAATCATCTCATGAATCCTTAAAAGTTAAATTTCTATTAAAAACCTCTTCAAATCTCTCTTTCCAATAATCATCGAGTATTTTAAATCTTTTCTATTAGTAATGTTAATTCTGGAAATAACCTTTTCTTCATCCATAACAAATCTCACCTTTACAACTGGTCGAATTGAAGAACCACTAGCAGAAAAAATTACCGCAATATCATCCAATCCATGAATTTTTTTCTTATATTTACCCAAAATATCTTTTTTAATCTCTTGTTCGTTTTCTGGCTTGAGCTCATATTTGCTCAGATCAATTTCACTAAACTTATCATAAACCTCATTAAATCCCAGCTCACTAGCCAATTCAACGTCCATTGAACTAGAAAAAGCTCCAGTATCAATTTTCACCTCTAACTCAATCATTTTTTCATTCAAACCAGTTAACTTAATTTTTTCAACTGTCTTGATAACTTTTTTCCCTGAAATTTCCTCCAATTCTTCTTCGATTTCTCCTCCGAAAAGATTTTTGGCTAGTTTCACTCCATGTTTTATGGATTTTACTTTTAGTCCTTCTACCCTTTTTAAACGAGCTAAAAGTCCATCCATATTAGCAATTTGGATCGAAAGTCCTGGTCTAGCATTTAATTCCAAGAAAACTGGCCCCAAATCCCGATCGAAAGCAATGTCAGCTCCCAAAAATCCCAATTTAGAAACTTGCTGAGATTTGACCGCTAATTCCAACACTTCTTGCCAATAGGGGATTCTGATTCCGCTCAACGAAAGTCTCGTTCCCGGAATAGTTTCTATCAATTTTGATTTTCCCTGAACCGCTGAAGTAGTCGTTCCCGTAGCCATATCAATTCCACAACCAATTCCACCCAATTGCAAATTGGCCTTGCCTTCTGATTCTCGAGTTGACAATCGAAGCATTGCCATTACCGGAACATTATTATAGATTATTACTCGAACATCTGGAATTCCTTTGTAAGAATAGGGCTTAAAAACACTAGAAAGTTTTACTCGCTCTTCAAAAAAAGCAATGTCCGGAATACTGGTTCGAGAAAAAGAACCATCTAGAATATTACGAACTTGATTTCGTAAATCATCTTCCGTCACTAAACTTCGGTCAGCCTTAACCCAAATATTTTGACAATTTTTCTTGCGACCATAAACTACCAAAATTCCATCGCCTCCCAATCCCATATTAGGTTTTAGAACAAAACTGCTTGGTAAAGCCGAAAAATCAAACTTGTCCAGATCTTGTCTAGTCTCAATTTTAGCAATCAAACCAGGAACGGGAAGTCCATTCTTCTTCAAAAGACGCTTGCTTTTCAACTTATTATCAGCTAAACGTTTGGCTTTTTTAAGATTATGAGAACGAATAAAACTCAAATTCCTCGAGTTCATTCCCAATATCGTTTTACTTTTTTGATAGGCTTTAAACATTTTTGATAAGCTTTTTAAATCTAATAATTTCTGACAATCGGAGACCGGTCCATTTCCCTAGGAAAATATTTACTATAATTGCCACAAAAACTAGCCAAGGATATAGTTGTAAATATTCTATCAATAAAGACCAGCTGGCAATTGAATAACCCGCAATTGAAATAAACAGCGTTTCCAAAGACAAATAGATAGCCGTCTTGCCACCCTTTTCGATTTGAACCGTGACAAATTTTTCCACCAAAGTAATCATTATCAAAATTGGAAAAATCGAAACACTTGCCAAGCCTGTTCGTTGGAACATTCCTCCCAAAATCAACATTAGCAAAGTCGATAAAGAAACAATGGAAATAACAATCGCCACTCGAGGTAAATACAAAAGCCGAAACTGTCTCAAGAAAATTCGAGCCAAAGTTCCTACGGCAATCACTGTTGCAAAGATAGCAGTCCCATAGCGAATTCCACCCCAAAAACTTCCCGCTTCCGCTTTAATAGCTAAAAAAGCAAAGATTATCAAAGCCGGCGTATAGATGCCAAAAGCTTTAATTCCAACCACTTGCCGAAAAAAAGCAATAATCATCACCACAATTGGAAGCATTAAAATCAATGTCACCGTTCCCAATGGAACTCCCTGCAAAACCGCATATTCTACAAAAGCGCTATACATCTATTTTTTAATTACTATTTAAAAATTTTTACAAAATAAAAAATTGAATTAAATTTTTCGTTTAATGGGACTATTTCAACTGATTATTGTTGATCCTTATCTTGTTTATTTTTTTTGTTTTTACCCATCAAAAAGGCAAAAATTACTGACAAAAAAGCACCCAGACTAGCTAAAATAGTTTTAGTTTTTTGAGGATTTTTTTTAGCATATTTTTTTGCACTTTGAAATTTACTTTCAACTTGTTTTTTAAAATCGTTAAAAGTTTTTTCACAATCACGACTCTTTTTTTCTGATATATTCTTTTTTTCCATAAAATTAATAATTTATTTAAATAACCTATTTCTTAATAATAACCACTAGAAACGCCGACAACAAACTAACTGAACCGACCAAAAAGTAACCTCCCCCTGGCACAGAATCCAACAAAGAACCCAAATAAATTGCTAAACCAATCAACAAAAAAAACGATCCGAAAATCATAAAGAATCCTGCTATTATTCCTCTTTTTATTTGCGAAATGATTTCCTCAGCTTGTTTTTTAGCATTCAAAATCAAACTAAGTGAAATTTTTTGAATAAACCCTCCGAAAAAATTTAACAAAAAATTGGCTATTTTCTTGGAATTATCCTTGACTTCTTTGTTATCTTTCATTGATATTTTTAAAACTTATTCTTCCCTCCTTACGTTTTTAACGATAAATAAAAACTTTTTAAGCCTCTTTTATCTAATTAAATAATAGCAACTTTAACAAAAATTGTCTAGGATATAGCAACTTCAAAGATTTATCTTGGAACTGTTTTCGATTACCCATGTTGCAAAATTCAAAAGCTTTGTTTTGTTTTTTCCAAAAATGTTATATAATTAAAATAATAAAATAAAAGATTGTTTTCGAGAAACTTTCAAATCAAGAAATGTCCTTGAGAATGGTTTTTATAAACAAAAAACATGGTTAAAAATTTGTCAGACAAATCAAAGAACCAACTTCAAGTAAAATCTTTTGAAGTCGCTATTATCAAAAATCCTGATTCAAGGCCTTTTTTAAACGTTTTTCACGCTAGCGGTCAAAATATTCAACAACAAAAATTAGGAGAAATCTTTGGAATAATTCAAATTGACGACACCAGCAAAAATTCGGCTTATTTACCTAATATGCTGACTCAAATCATCAAAAAGGAATATTTTAAAAACAAAAATAAAGATTGTAGCGAAAGCTTTGAAATCGCTTTGCACAAAATCAATTTAGCCTTAACTGAATTGACTCAACACGAAATCGTTGAATGGATGAATGGTTTAAATGTAGCAATAGGCGCAATCTGTGGTAATGAAATTCATTTTACTCAAATTGGTCGTGGCAGAATTTTATTTTTAAAAAATAAAAAAATATCAATTATTGGAGATGGCCCTGATAAAAACGCAGACTATCATCCGATGAAAACTTTTTCTTCAATTTCCGCTGGAAAAGTTGAAAATAAAGATAAAATAATTTTCACTCTAGCTGAGACTTTTGACACCTTAGAAAAAAAAGATCTTGAAAGACATTTTAAAACTTTTAATTCCGATGAATTTGATAATCTAATTTCTTCCACCCTAAAAAATGAGGCTTCCAACACTGGAATAGTTGTTGCGAACATCAAGAATCAACTCAATGAAAAATCAGATTTGATAATAGATTCCGAAATTAAACCTGAGATTGAAGAAAATTTAAATTTTTTCGGAGACGCTAAAAAGAAAAAAGTCCCGTCTCCAAATAGAAAAGAAACAAAATTAAAAGAAAAAACCTCTAAAGAAGAAATTAAAATTGAAAAAAGAGCTATTAAGATTGAAGATACCGATAAATCTCCTTTTGAAAATGAACCTGAAATTTATTGCAAAGAAACCGAAGAAGAAGAGGCAATAACCGAATTAGAAAATAATAAAATTTCAGAGACCATAAAGAATAATTCAATCCAATTGTTAGAGAAAATAAAAGTTCTAGCAAAAAATAAATTTGCTTTAAAAAATATTTCTGGTAAAAAAATAGTCGAGAAAACCTTTGAAATAATCAAAAAAATTGACAAAAATAAAATAATCAAAATTAAAGACCAAACTCAGGCTTTAATAAAAAAAATAAAAATACCCGCCTTAAAATCATTCGAAAAGCCTGATTTTTTAAAAAACTGGAAAACCTCATTGTTGAAAAACAATAAAACCAAAAAGACATTGGATACTTTAGGGGTAGAAACTAATTTTGAAACCAATGAAGTCAACTCAACCGAAAACACCTCTCAAAATGATTATCTTAAAAAAACAAAAAAACTATTTTCAAATACACAAAATTATTTTCAAAATAAAATTTCTAAAAAAATTCTAATAATAATTTTGGTTTCAATTGTTTTGATATTTTTGTCTTTTTTGGTTATTGCAAATAAAAATAATAAACTAGAACCAGCTGATGACTCCTTTCCGCTTGAAAAAAAAATTCAAACCGAAAAGATAGATTTTAGCGTCAAGAATTTAAGAACTTTAATGGATATTGATAAAGAAATTAAAGATTCGACTTTATTAAAAAATGATTTATTTCTACTGACCGAAAATCAAAGCTTGATTAAATTTTCCATCCGAAACAATACCAAAACTGAAATTTTACTTCCCAAAGAACTTAAAAATCCCAGCTATTTATCATCAATAGAATCCCTGTCTTTAGTTTTTATAGTCAGCCAAGACCAAACCTATTCTTATAGTCCAGTGACTAATAATTTTTCCAAAAATATCATCGCAATGCCTGAAAGTTTCAAAAGCGTTGGAATTGGAACTTATTTAACTTATCTTTACTTACTAGACCAAGAAACCAATCAAATCTATCGATACGACCGAGTTCCAGGTGGCTTTGGAACAGCTAAAAAATGGCTGAAAAAGCCAGCTAATCTTGAAAACGCCACCAGTTTTGACGTCAGTGACTCTATTTACATCGCTTTCAATAATGGTAAAATACAAAAATATTTTAGTAATGAATTAAAAAAAGAATTTAATTTAGAGGAAAATTTCGAACCCCATAAAATCAGAACTAAAATAAATCAAAATGAAATATTTGCCTTAGATAGAAAACAAGGTAAAATAGTAATGTTGTTCGAAAATAATAATCAACAAGTTTTTTTTGAAGACAAAAAATTCAAAAATGCTAATGATTTTTCAGTAGATTTTGAAAATAAAAAAGTTTTCGTAATCACTAAGAAAAATCAAATAGTAGAATTTAATTATCAATAATTAACAGCAGTTAAATGAATCAGAATGAAATGAAGGTTGGAATAGTCGGATTAGGCTATGTTGGATTACCATTGGCGTTAAGATCTCTAGAAAAAGGTGTTGAAACAATCGGGGTTGATTCAGACGAAACTAAAATCAGTAAAATAAAAGCAGGAGAATCTCCTTTTTTGGAAGACTTTATTGAAGAACGAAAAGAATTGCTCAAAAAACTTCCGGTCTCAACTGATATGGCCACCATTAAAGAACTTGATATTGTAATTATTTGTGTCCCTACCCCCATTGATAAATCCTATTATCCAAATTTAAAACCACTTCAAGGAGCGGTTCAATCAGTTATCGATAATTTAGGTAAAAATCAATTGATTATAGTTGAATCAACCATCAATCCTGGGGTTTGCGAAGAAGTTTTAGAGCCAATGTTTGCCGAAAAAAATCTGACCGAAGGAACAGATTATTTCCTAGCTCACTGCCCCGAAAGAATTGACCCGGGCAATAAGAAGTGGAATGTTAGTAATATTCCTCGAGTAGTTGGTTCAATGTCGAAAGAAGGATTGGAAAAAGCGAAAAATTTTTACGAAACTATTATAGATGGAAAAATAAAACCGATGAAATCAATTAGAGCCGCTGAAGCCGTAAAGGTAGTGGAAAACTCCTTCCGAGACGTTAACATCGCTTTTGTCAATGAATTAGCCCAAAGTTTTGACCGAATGGGAATTGACGTTAAAGATGTCATTGATGGCGCTGCCACTAAGCCCTTTGCTTTTATGGCTCACTATCCCAGTCGAGGAGTTGGAGGTCATTGCATTCCAGTTGACCCTTATTACTTAATTGAAGAAGCCAAACGAAAAGGCTTTGATCATCAGTTTCTAAGTGCCGCTCGAAAAATTAACAACTTTATGCCAATTTATACCGTTCAAATTCTGCAAGATACTTTGAATAATATTGAAATGCCTCTAAAAAACACTCGGATTGGAATTTTAGGACTTTCCTATAAAGCCAATATTGATGACTTGCGAGAATCTCCCGCTTTTAAAATTATCGATGAATTGAAAAAAAATGGCGCAAAAATTGAGACTTTTGATCCTTACGCTAAAGAAATCTCTAGCGCTAAATCCCTAAAAGAAATTCTAGAAAAATCAGAAGCCTTAGTGCTTGTGACGAATCATAAAGATTTTTTAGGGAAAGAAGACGATTTCAAAAAATTTGGAATAAAAGCGATTGTCGACGGAGTAAATTGCTTGGATAGTAATAAAATCAAAAAATCAGGAATTGAATATCACGGAATTGGTAGAAAATAGAAATATCTTCAATAATCAAATTTCGAGAAAAATTAAACATTATATAAACTAAATGAAATTAATCGTTAATATTCCAGCTTACAACGAAGAAAAAGTCATCGGAAAAACCATTGGAAGAATCCGGAAAAGTTTTACGGCTGATTTTTATAAAAATCAAGAAGGTACGGTAATAAAAGAAAAATTAATTCAGGTCATCAATGATGGCTCCAAAGACCAAACAGTAGCTGAAATCAAAAAAGCCGGAGCTGACATTCTAGTTTCCCACGAAACCAACCGCAGATTGGGCGCCGTTTTTGGCACTAGTGTTGGGTCTGCCTTGAAACACAAAGCCGATTTAATGATAAATATTGATGCCGATGGACAATTCGATCCCGATGATATCCCCAAATTACTCAAACCCATTCTGCTCGGAGAATCAGACATGGTGATTGCTAATCGTTTTGGCAACATCAAAGCTACCGACATTCCTTGGATTAAAAATTTTCTCAATCAATTCGCTGCTAAAATAATTAGTTTTTTCTTGGACTATAAAATTGATGATTTAACGTGCGGTTTCAGGGCTCACAATCGAGAAACGCTCTTGAGATTAAATTTAACCAACAATTTCACATATACTCAAGAAACCATCATTGATGCCATTGTTAAAAACTTAAAAATTAAATGGGTCCCCGTCCCAGTTGTTTATTTTGCCGATCGAGAATCAAGAATTGTCAAATCACTTTGGAAATTCATTGGTAACGGTTTTAAGATTATTCTAAAAGCGATTCGAGACGCTCGACCTTTGAAATTTTTTGGAGTGCCCGCTTTGTTCTTTATATTATTAGCCTTCATCGGTTATGGCTGGTTTGTTTTTCATTATTTTCAAGAATTTAAAATTTCACCTTTCTTGAATTACATCCTGTTCTCCTCTCTATTTTTAGTCCTAGGAATTCAATTGTTAATCTTCGCTTTAATAGCCGATATGATTAAATCTAACCGAAAAATAACCGAAGAATTGAGTTATCAGCATAAAAAGAGTAAATATTATAACCTCTAAAACTTTTTGACTTTACAGACTTTATTAACTTTTTAACTAAATTATGAAAATTCTATTTATTTCCCATTCTTTTCCTCCAATAATTGGCGGAGTCGAAAACCAAAATTTTCAATTAACTGAAGCTTTAGGGAAAATTACTAAAATTAGAGTTATTAAGAACACTCGAGGAAAAATTTGGTTACCAATTTTTATTCCCTTAACTTTTTTCAAAACTTTTTTTCTAATGAGCCAATATGACGCTTGCTTATTAGGAAGTGGAATTTTAGCTCCGCTAGGAAATGTTCTAAGTTTTTTCCATCCTAAGAAGAAATTCTTTTGCGTGACACATGCTTTAGATATTATTTTCGCCAAGAAAAAGGGTTGGTTATCAAAAATTTATAAAATAACCAATATTCCCGCTCTAGAGAGAATGGATAAACTTTTCATGGTTGGAAACGCTACCATCGAAGAAGCCGTTAATCTAGGAATTGATCGAGAAAAATGCAAATTTATTCCCAACGGAATCAATAAAGACGAACTCCAAGAGAAACACACCAGGAAAGAACTTTCCCAAATATTCGGCAAAAACACTGAAGACAAAAAAGTAATTCTCAGGCTGGGACGTTTCGTGCCCCACAAAGGGACTAGCTGGTTTATTGAAAATGTAATGCCCAAACTTCCGGAAAATGTTGTTATGATTGCAGCCGGCGGAAGAGTAGCTAAAAATACGGCTGGAGATAAAGACGATTTCATTAATTCAGAGAAAGCTATCATTGAAAATAAATTAGAAAATCGGGTCAAATTAATGCCAGGTATCCCTCAAAAAGACCTTAAAGTTCTTCTCAATACTGTCGATTTAGTTGTTTCCCCTAATCTTGAAATCCCAGGCTCAATGGAGGGTTTTGGAATTAACGCTATTGAAGCTGGAATTTGTGAAAGAGTTGTCATAGCCTCAGGAATCGAAGGACTACTAGATGCCATTAAAGAAGGCCAAAATGGCACCTTAGTAAAAAGTGAAGATGCTCCCGCTTGGATTAAAAAAATCAAAGAATTGATCAAGCTAGACAAAAAAACTCTCAAAAAAAGAGGACAAGAAGCTAGTAAATACGTTGAAAAAAATTATTCTTGGGATAAAATTTCCAAAAAATATTTAAGAGAAATGCAAAAATGATTTTAGATTTAATAAAAATAGACTTAAGCTTGGGGTTATTACTTTTTATTCCAGGCTATTCAGTCTTAATCGCGTTAACAAAAACTAAAAATCCCCTAGGGACCTTGGGGACTTTAGTGGTCTCAATAGTTTTAAGTCTAGGAATTACTGATTTTAGTTTAATGCTAATTAATAAGCTAGGAATAAAATTAACTCCGCTTAGTATTATTTCAACCCTTCTCTTGATAACTTTGACCGGCTTTATTTTTTACTGGTTATTTCAAAAAGAAAAGGCAAAATCAGAAACAAAAAACAGCAATAACTGGCTATTATTTTTTGTTATTATGGCTTTTTCGGTTTTTATTCGAGCTCTTTATTTAATTCCCAAAATCATTCCCCACACCACCGATCTTGGTCATCATATGTATTGGGCCAACTTTATTATCAAATTTCAACAGTTGCCAATCTATGGCATTCCAGACGTCATTATCGGAGAACATATTGTTTTTGGAGCCGTTTCGATTCTTTCAGGAATTGGAATAATTTCGGCCCTTCCAACTACAATTTTATTCATCATAAATATTGTCTCCCTTCTAGCCGTTTTTCTTTTAACCAGAGAATTAGCTCGACTATTATTCGAAGAAAAAACTGCTTTTAAAATTGGAATTCTCGCCTTAATCGCCATTGGAATTTTCTACGCTATCGCCTCTCCTCAAGCTACCTATATCAACGGCGGAGTAATCGGAAACCTAATGGGCAACTTATTGGTTCCGACTATTTTTTACTTATTCACTAAAGCCGTCAAAGACAATTCGGCCACTTTAGCTAGTTTGGGATTTTTTCTAATCGGAGTATTGGCCTATACTCATCACCTCTCTGCCTTTATTTTCGTCTATTCCTTAGTCGGATTTCTATTATTCTTTTTAATCGGTTTTTTAATTATTAAATTTGTTTTCAAGAATCAAGATTTTAAATTCGATTATTTGTTTAAAATATTTTTCAATTTAAAAACAGTTCTAACCAGCCTGTTTATTTTAGCTTTCGTTTTTTCAATCAGAATTCCCTCCTATTTAAATTTATCAGCCATCGACACGGCAGTCGGTTCACCCTCTAAAAACACTCGCTTTGGCTTAACCGTCAACAACATTCTTGAATCTACTGGTTCCTGGCGAATATTTTACTCAGCCCTTGGCTTAATCTTCCTAGCTTTTATTTTTTGGCAAATTTTCAAAAAAAGTTCCTCTATCAAAAAAATTTATAAACTAAAACTAATTTCTCCTGAAAAAACTTTAGTTGCAATTTCGCTTGCTTCAGCTTGGTTTATTACGATTTTTGTTATGAGTCACTGGCCAGCTTTGCTAAAAATTGATATAATTTCTGGTAGAATTGCTAATTACTTGACCTATCCGTCCGCCATTTTAGCCGGTTTCGGAGTCTACGCAATTCTTCAACCGATCTTTTACAAAACCCGAGGGATTGTAACTATAACAATTTTTATGGTTATCTTCATTCCAGGAATAACTTCTGGATTATTTGATATTTCGGAAACCTATGAAGAAAATTCAGCCGAAATGGATAAAACTATTGAGACATTTAGAGGCTCAAAATACCTAGCTGACAAAACCGCTCTTGACCAAAAGATCCTCAAAGATCACATTTATTTAACGGGCGACACTTGGATTAAAAATTTCTTAATGCGAGGTTATCGAGAGCCACTTTCAAGAACTTTACTCAAAAGATATTCCGACCCAGTCAAACCAAGAGAAACCTGCACTCGTGATATGATTGCTGTTTCAGAGTCTGAAATTGGAAAAGATTGCTTTGAAGAAACTGGAGTAGAATTTATAATCCTACGCGACGGCTATGACACCCACCAATTCAAAACGTCTCCCAATTTCTCCAAAATATTCTCCACCAAAGAAGTTGTAATTTTTCAAAAAAATAATCTAGCCTTATGAAAAAAAATACTTCCGTCTTTTTAAGCCTGCTTCTTGTTCTCATCGCCTCTTATTTTCTCTATTGGAAGGGGGAACAAGCTTTAGAAAAAGCCTCCGCAAAATTTACAGTCCTCGCCTTTGAAAATACTGATTTAAATTGCAACAACAACTCCTTAGAATTTTTCATTGAAAATAATCAAAAAACAGAAAACTCTTATCGGATTTCAATTTTTCAAAATGATCAAAGTTTAGAAAATTACAATCTCACAGTTCCAGCCCAAAGCAAAAAACTAATTCAACCCAATTCTGAAATCAGACAAAATTTATGCTCACAAAAAGAAAGTTTTAAATACGAAATAAAGATTAAAGACAAATCAGTCGAACAGCTTATCTATAAACTAATTACGCTCCAATAATATGCTAAAATCCAAGAAAAACATCCTGCTTTACACTCGACCAATTATTCCGCCTTGGGATGAAGCTTCCAAAAATCTAGCTTACGATATCGCTATCAATATGCCTAAAAATCAATTTGAAATTTCACTTTTAACTCCCAAGAAAAGCGCTTTCAATCAAGAACTTGTTGAAAAATATCCCTATATCAAGCCAGAGAAAATTTATAGTTCTCCAACTTTAAATTTAAAAGAAAAAATTCAACTCTTATTGAGATTATTCAAATTCAGGTTAAATACTGATTTGATTCATTTTCTTTTTACCCCCAGATCAATAACCTCTTTTTTGATTAGACTACGTTTAAAATTCTCGAAAGTCAAAACCGTCCAAACCGTAGCAACTTTATCTAAAAAAAATCTAAAAAATTCCAAAAAATTAAAGAAAATATTATTCGCCGACACCATTATCGTTCAATCCAAAAATACCTACCAACAATTAAAGAATAAAGGTCTCGAAAAAATTAAACTAATTTATCCTGGAATCAATCTTGAAAAATATCAGCCAGCCCAAAAAGATGCCGAAACTTTAAAAAAATTAAAACTAAAAATTAGCGACTTTGTTGTTTTGTACACCGGTGAATACACCCGGCTTAAAGCTAGCGATGACATCGTGGAAGCTCTTAAAATACTTTTTAAAGATTATCCTCAAATGGATAATTTAAAATTTATTTTTGCCTGTCGAATAAAATCGAAAAAAGATAGAACTAAAAAAACAAAAATTATCAAAACTTTAGAAAAAGAAAGCTTGCTTAACCGAATAATTTTTCTGGATACCTTTAGTGAGATGGAAAAGCTTTACAATATTTCAGATATAAATATTTTTCCAGTTCAAGAAATGGCCGGTAAATTCGATACTCCTTTGACTTTAGTAGAATCAATGGCCTGTGGCAAACCGATTATTGTTTCTAAGTTAAAAAACTTAAAAGAATTAACTGGCAACAACGCTTTCGGCCTAATTTGCAAAAGGAAATCACCTCGAGACTTAGCCCAGAAAATACATCTTCTAAAAACAGATAAAAAATTATACAATAGAATAGCCAAAGCTGGCCTAACTTTTGTTGAAAATAATTTTGATATCAAGACAAATATTAAAAAATATAATGAAATTTATAAAGAATTATTAAAATAAACTATGTATAAAATAATCAAAAAAAGTAAATTTAAGAATATAATGCAACCTGATGACCCAAAAAGTCTTCCGACTTATTTTAATATGAGCGAGGAATTGATGCCCGGAGATGACAGTTACGAGAAATTACTTAAAATCGCCGCCGACAAAAGAGCCTTTCATCACATTGCGGCTTTAACTGATATTCACTCCAAACCAGGTCGAAAAAGTCCCACTGGCTCAGTTGTGTCCACCGAGAAAGAACTTCTACCTCAATTAACCGACTCTGCTCCCAATTGCGGAATGCGTTTAATCAAAACTCCCTTTTTCAAAGGAGACCTTTCCAATGAACAATTGGATGCTCTTTTTCAAGAATACACCCGAACAATTCCCACTAAAACTTATTTTGGAACTTATTTTTCTCATAAAGATATTTTAGAAATTTCGAAGCGAGGTTCGGCACCAGTGCTGGAAAGATTTGGAAAAAGTCCGCAAGAATTAGACAACACTATGCTTCGAGGCAATATGTTTGGCGATCAAAAAATTTCCAATGAAGAACTTTTCGAATCAATTCCATCTCTATTCTTTAGAATTGCTCAAACTCGATTAGGTATCCTAGGAGAAGCTGGAAACCATTTTCTGGATTTACTTTTAGTGGATGATGTTTTGGATAAAAAAACAGCCGAAAAACTGGGAATTCAAAAAAATCAATACGTCTTTCTGTTGCACACTGGTTCCGGAATGTTTGGTCAATATTCCAGTTATTTTTATATGCCCAAAAAGAAAGAACACTTGAGTCAAAAAGTTATTAATATGATCTCGCGCGCCACTTTCTTAAATGATAATATTGATTGGCATCGGACTCTCAAAAAAGAACTCCCCCTTTATGAAAATAGCGAAAAATTATGGGGAATAAAAGAAGATTCAGAATTATATAAACATTTTATGATTGCCAATCGCGCTTCTGCCAATCACGCTTTTGCCAATCGGGCTTTACTTCAAATCAAAGTTGAACAAGGAATTGAAAAAGTTTTAGGCAAAAAATTAGAACTACCCATTGTTTATGATATGAGTCACATCTCAGTAATGAAAGAAAGACATTTCGAAAAGGACGTTTGGGTCCACCGGAACGGTTCCGTTCGAGCTTTCGGACCGAAACGAATGAAAGGCACTAAACTTTACGAAGAGACTGGGGAGCCAATTTTTATTCCCTCCTCAATGAGCACTCCCGTTTATCTGGGAGTTGGCACTGACGAAAACGAAGCCACTTTCTTCTCGGCTCCCCACGGCACCGGAAAATCGAGAACT
This sequence comes from uncultured Bdellovibrionales bacterium, assembly GCA_964643985.1. Classification (GTDB taxonomy): domain Bacteria; phylum Patescibacteriota; class Minisyncoccia; order Moranbacterales; family DUUL01; genus UBA2773. Next base: position 20,249 of record CAZXUS010000005.1, read on the forward strand.
AAAACCTCTGATGTTCCTAATGACAAAGAGGCCTTACATTCAAAAATGTCTAAACGCAATGTTAAACTTTTCAATGCCCGCTCAACCGCAATCTTAGAGCAAGATTCATCTCACTACAAGAATGTAGAACCCGCCATAGAAGGAATGGTCGCCAACGGAGTAATTAAACCGGTAGCTAAGATGACTCCAATTTCAGTTTTGATGGCCTAGTCGAAGGTCTCCAACTTAAAAAGTAAACACTGGGACTTCAAAATTCAATACAATTCGAGAATGATTTGAGTACCGAACAAGGTGTATGTAGATTAACACGGAGAGCGAGTAACGAAAAATCAGACAAAGAAGTGCATTAAATTTAAAAGTCTCACGAAACAATGAAGTTAATAACTATATCGGGGTTGGACGGTTCTGGAAAAACAACTCAACTTAATTTAATAGAAAAAAAATTAAGAAAAAATTTCCAAGTGAGAAGATTCCATATGGTGGCTTTTTCGATTGCCAATAAAATTCTCAAAAAGAAAAAACCCAAAGCTACTAAATCCGATGCTCAAATCAAAGCTGGAAAATGGGGGATTTTTCTTAGAAAAGTAGCCATCGTTATTGATGTTTTTAGATTTCGTTTTTATTATTTAATTAAAACTAGCGAAAATAAAACTGAGTATATTTTAGTCGATCGTTATTTTTACGATCAAATAATAAATATTAAATATCTTGATAAAAAAAATAACTGGAAAAAGGAACCCTTTTGGCAAAAGATAGTCGAAAATCAATTAATTGTTCCCAGCGCAAAAATTTATCTCAAAATAGCTCCCACCGAAATTCTAAAAAGAGAACGAGATATAGAACAAGGGTCAGAATATTTATTAAAAAAAAGTAATTTATACGAACATTTTTCAAAAAATTGGAAATTGGCAACAATTGACGGTAATCAAAACAAAAAAGAAATTCAACAAAATATTAACGAACTAATTTAATGTCCAACTTAATTAAAACTTCTTTTTGGCTATCATTATCAGAATTAGCTTTTAATATTTCCGGCTATATTATTCATGCTTTAATGGGAAGAATTCTCGACCCAGCTGGTTATGGTCGTTTTAGTATTATCATCACTTTCACTACAATGATAATTATTTTAATTGGCCGAGGAATTCCGATTTCAACCAGCAAATATCTGAGCGAAATAATCGAAGACAAAACCAATAGTTATTATGATATAAAAAAATCAGCTTTATTTCTACAAATTATCTTGATAGCAGTAGTCACTTCAATCTATTTCTTACTGGCGCCTGTTTTCGCTAAGATTCTCAGAGACCCTACTCTAACTCCTTTATTTCAATTATCTTCACTCATAATACCCACTTTTGCCTTAGCTAGTTTTTACGCTTATTATTTCACCGGTATCAAAGATTTCAAAAAAAAATCATTATTAAAATTTCTTAGATCGATTTTCAAAATTATTTTTATTGTCGGACTTGGTTATTTTTTCAAAGTGACCGGAGCTATTATCGGTCAAGCCTTAGCCCCTCTGATGGTTTTTTTAACCGGTTATTTAATAGACCCTTTTACTAAATTCAGATTAAAAAAGAAAAAGAATTTCAAAAACAACCCACTAAATTATGATTTAATGAAAAAACTGGCAACTTTTGCCGGTCCAATTGTAATTTTTATGCTATTTTACGAATTTATGCTTTCCATGAACCTATACTTCATAAAAGCAATGCTTCAAAGCGACGAGCTAACTGGAATTTACAGCGCCGCCTCAACCGTCAGCCGAATTCCCTACTACCTATTCTTTTTTATGACAATTATTTTATTACCCAAAATATCAGAATTAATTGCCAGCAATGATTTAACAAAAACTAAAATTTTGTTAGAAAAAGCCTTTAAATATCTTTTTATTCTCTTAATTCCAATCACCACTTTATTATCTTTATTTTCCGATTCAACCGTTCGATTTTTTTACGGTAGTCGCTATACTTCGGCTGGATCCATAATGAGTATTTTGACTTTCGGTTTTGCGTTTTTGACCATTTTCTATATTATCACTTTTGTTTTAAATGGAGCTGGCAAAAATAAATTTCCGGTCGTAGCATCTTTTATTGGAACTTTATTGAACGCTATTTTAAACTGGATTCTTATAAAAAAAATGGGTTTGATTGGCTCTGCTATCGCAACTACCATTACCGCTTTTTTAATAATGATTTGGGCCTTAATTTATTCCAATAAAAACATTGTTCGTTTTCTCGATCTTTATTCAATTCTGAAATACCTTTTAGCTAGTTTAATAATCTACCTGCTAGGCATAACATTCTTTAACCAAGGCCGATTCATCTTCATTTTATGGTCATTAATACTGCTAATAATCTATTTCTTAATTATGATAATTTCAAAAGAAATTACCCATCAAGATTGGAAATATTTAATGAAATCTTTAAAAAAATAATTTTAGTTTTTAATTGTTTTGTTTTTAAGCTATAATATAGTTAACTTTAAAAAATCATTCAAAAAAATGAAAAAAAATAATTATTTCTTACTTTTTTTAATTATCGCCGGTGGCGTTGGTTCCTTCTTTGTGATGAAACCATTCTTGCTGTCAATTTTTCTAGCCTTTATTCTGGCCACTCTTTTCAGCAATACTAATAAAAAATTAGCCAAAAAACTCGGAGGACATCAAGCCTGGTCTTCTTTTTTAATGTGCTTATGGGTAATGATAATTTTGATTATTCCCTTTCTGACAATTTCTGCGCTAGTAGTTTCCGAAGCCGATTCCTTAGTCAAGGAAATCCAGACTAAAAACGTTTCTTTTAATTTAGAATCTCTCAAAAATCTTCCTATTGTAAATTCTTTCAATCTCGAACAGACTTTTCAATCCAACGAAGGAATAAATAAAAATGTTCAAATTATTAGTGTTTATTTATTTAGTGCCATAAAAAGTATTTATAAAGGAACCAGTAATTTCATTTTTATTATGGTGGTTTGTTTTTTTGCTCTTTATTATTTCTTTAAAGATGGCGATTCAATTATTAAAAAAATAATGAAATTAAGCCCTTTGCCTTCTGGACAAGAGAGAGAACTCTTTCAAAAATTTAACACAATGACTTTGGCTACCATTAAAGGCACTCTAATTATTGCGCTGATTCAAGGAATTTTAATGGGAATTACTTTTTGGATTGCCGGGGTTCAGGCCCCAACGTTATGGGGATTAGTGACCGCTTTAATTTCAATCATTCCTTTACTTGGTGCTTTTTTAATCTGGCTTCCAGCTGGAATAATTCTATTAGCCCTAGGTTCCTATTGGCAAGCAATCTTTGTAATAGCCGTTGGTGCTATTGTTATTAGTAGTATTGATAACTTTCTACGACCTAAGCTAATCGAAGGACAGACTAGTCTTCACCCACTCTTGGTTTTTTTGGCTACCCTGGGAGGAATCGCTTTTTTTGGACCGCTTGGTTTCGTGGTTGGGCCAGTTGTGATAACCTTGTTTATATCTTTATTGGAAATCTACGAAACTGGGCATGTTCAAAGTTAACAAAAATATAGTTTTAAAAAATAAGTCATAATTCAAAAAAATGGAAATAAATTATTTATATATATTAATCCCCGTTTTAGTCGGAGGAATAACTCAAGTAACTAAATTTTCAATTTTTACTTACAAGCATGGTTTCAAATGGGACCATTTATTTACTCACGGTCATATGCCGTCCACCCACAGTGCTTTTGTGGCCGCCTTGGTCGTCACAGCTGGTCGCACTGCTGGATTCGATAGTGGCGTTTTTTTGATCGCCTTTTCCTTGAGTATTATAATAATTGACGATGCCTTAAGGTTGAGAATGTATCTTGGTGATCAAGGTCGTTATTTAAATATGCTAGTCCAATCCCTAAAAATGGACTCTAAAGATTTTCCCAAATTAAAAGAACGAATTGGACATCGTTCTTCAGAAGTTTTAGTAGGAATCCTTTACGGAATAATATTAGCCAATCTTTTCTTTTATCTATTTTCTAAATTTTAAGTCAACATGAAATTAATTAAATCCGACGAAAAAGGAAAAACTTTTGAAACATCTACTCCGAATTTCAAAGTTCTCTATCGAAATAAAAACAGCATTGCTGAAGACAATACTGAAAATCCGGAAGAGTTAATCTTCTTAATAACAGGTGATGCTGAAATAACGCTAAAGAAAAAAACTTGGACAGCTACCGCACCGACTCAAATAAATTTTCCAACAAACACTTATCATAAAATAAAAGCCTTAACCGATATAAGTTTCATTGTATTTGAAAACTAAGACATTGAAAATTTATCACTGTCGTTCGCGAACGACGTGATTAATTGCCCATCTCCTCGTCGCGGTGAGTTTGTCGAGGCAGAAAAATTGAAAATTGATTTATTGAAGATTGATTGCCCGTCTCGCTGAGGCTTGCCGAGGCGGATAAATTGAAAATTGGTTTATTGAAAATTTAGTTATTCAGAATATCCTGAATAACGTCTTTGTCATTCCAAGGCAATTTTTTAGTGCCTACCATCATATTCTCTTCAGCCCCTTTTCCGGTCACCAAAATAATATCTCCTTTTTTTGCAATTTCAAAGGCTTTTTTTAAGGCTTTTTTTCTATCCGTTATTCGAGAAAATTTTTCCTTACTTTTATCGCTAATTCCCTTCTCAATTTCTTCCATAATTTTAATAGGATTTTCGTCGTAAGGATCTTCGTTCGTCACAATCGTATAATCTGCAAATTTCGAAACAATTTCCCCCATAATCGGCCTTTTTCCTTGGTCTCGATTCCCGCAACTCCCAAAAACCCAAATCAAACGCCCTTTGTTTTTTGTTTTAAATTCTTTCATCATTTGCCCAATTTTTTCCATCGAATCAGGAGTCAAGGCATAGTCAATAATTATTTTTAAACTTTTCTTATTTTTCACAAAATCCATTCGACCAGCAATGTTCTTGATTTCTGCTAACTTATTTTTTATTTTATCCAACGAAATTCCCTGCGAAATTCCCACACAAATTCCGACCAAAGCATTTTCAATATTGAACTTCCCTGGTAAATTCAAATTAAATTTCTCATCTTGAATTAAAAATTGGCTCTTAAAATCTTTTTCAACTATTTTTTCCGCTCCTATTTTAACACAATCTTCAAAACCTTTAATTTGTTTTTGGTTTTGAATACTAAAAAGATAATTTTCGTCCATTCCAGGTAAAATAAAATCTTCAAATTTTTCCATATCTTGATTAACAATTCCAATTCGCTGAATTCTTCGCCAAGAATTGGCAGTAGTTTTAAATAATTTTAATTTTGTTTTTCGATAATCCTCCATCGTCAAATGATAATCCAAATGTTCTCGAGTAATATTGGTAATCACTGCCAAATTATAATCCACCCCCCAAACTCGAAATTGATCCAAAGCATGAGAAGATGTTTCCAAAACCAAATACTGACAATTATTTTTCAAAGCCTTATTAATAAATTTCTGCAAACTCCAGGCGGACTGAGTAGTAAATTTAGTCTTATTGACTTCTTTCTTGTCTCCAATTTTGAAATTAATAGTCGAATAAACCGCCACTTTTTTGCCAGTGGCTTCCAAAACTTTTCCGATTATTTGAGCGGTCGTAGTTTTTCCATTAGTCCCCGTCACACCAATCACTGTCAATTTTCTAGAGGGAAATAAAAAGCAAAAATTGGCCGTGATCGACTTAACCAAATGATAAATATTTTTAATTTTTTGAAAATTTCTTTTAATATTCATATTTTTATAATTTAAAAAATAACACTTGCCTTGTTACGTAGCAAGCTACGTAACAAAATTGTGATTGAAAACAATCCCTTATCTTAATAATTGCAAAAATCTATAAAGCCAATATTTAAAAGGCGCTAAAATTAGATCATAACAACCAGGAAAAATAACGGGTTCGCAATTTGGACAAAAACCTTGTTTGAAACGAGTAATCCCCGTCCATTTTTTTTGATTTGATTTAACTGCAATCCCAAAAAAATCATATTTTAAACAACCTTTTTCTTTAGCCCTTTTAATGACTTCCCATTGCAAAAAATAATTTGCCATTAAATTTCGATGCTGATCCGAAGAAGCACCATGTAAATAAGTCGCCACTCCGCCGAAAAAACTAACAATAATTGCCCCAACCGGCTGATCTTCCTTGAAAGCTATTAAAAGCTCTAGATTATCAGTAGAAATAGCTTTAAACATTTTTTGATAGTATTGCTTATTGTGAAAAGAAACTCCATCTCGTTGGGCTGTTTCTTGAACTAACTTCCAGAAAATATCTAAATCCTTGGGATTTTTAGAGACCTTAATCTTAACTCCTTTTTTTTCTGCTAATCGAATATTATAGCGAGTTTTCTGCTTCATTTCAGCCAGAATATCCTTCAAATCTTTCCTTAAATCAATCATCAAAGTCTCCGCTGGTTGATGATTTTTATAAGCTTTGTTAAATTTTTCATTAAGTCCCTCTAAAGCCTCTCGGATTTGCGGTTCCATTCTAATCCAACCAACTTTATTCTTAACCGCAAGTTCTTTAAGCTCTTCCAATAAAGCTTGTTTCTCTTTTTTGTTCCCAGGAAAAATCGGTCCTCTGGGAATATAAAAATACTTCCCCACCAACGACAACTCATTTTCAATCACCAAAATTTGGTTTTCCTTTTCCCCTACCAAATAAAAAACCTTTCCCAATTCTTGCTGAAAAGCCCTCCAATGTTTAGATTGTAAAAAACCCCCATCCAAACTATTCTCCGCTAAAAATTTCTCTGATTTATCCATTTATTAAAACTATTATTATATTGGGACTGTTTCCAATCACCCTTTTTACTGCAATTTCCCACTTTTAACCAAATTCTTTAAGAATTGTTTTGGCTTAGCTTTTGCTAATACCTCAAAAATTCTTAAATAATTTACTTAAAAACTAATAAATTTCGTTTGAAAAGCTTGATTGGAAACAGTCCCATATTACAAAAAATTAAAACCAATCAAATCCAACGCAACAGAAATTATAATAGCACTATGAGAATTACAAGTTTGAGCACAGTTCGAGGCGAATCTGAGCACCGAACGAGATGTACTAAATAGTACATCGAGTGAGTGGCGAAAAATCCAACGCAAAAATATACCAAATATAAAATCCCTAACGATAATTCTAAAAATTCTAATTTTGAGTGCAATTCGAGGAAAAGCCAGAGTTTCGTCAGAGGTGTATGGATAATACAGCGAAGTCGAAACGAAGGTTTTAACGAAGAAGTACACCAAAATTATAGTTTTTATTTATTTTTTCATGGATTTGAGGGCTAATTTAATTCGTTCAGATATATCTTCCGACTGACCTTGAACACTATTAGCACCCTCTCTCGCCTCACTAATATTATAGCCCATTGAAACCAACGCTTCAATAACGTCTTGATCTCCCTGTGCTGTTTGCTGAACCGAAGCCGAAAAGTTTTTAATCTTATTTTGAAGTTCTAAAATCACTCTCTCGGCAATTTTTTTACCAATCCCCGAAACCTGCGTTAAAATAGTTGGATCTTGATTGACAATCGCTGTTTTAACTACATCCGGTGAAGCAATATTTAAAATATTCAAAGCCGCTTTAGGACCAATTCCTGAAACCGAAATCAAAAGTTCGAACAGTTCCAACTCGCCTTGAGTTTCAAATCCGATTAAATTCAATTGGTCTTCCTTGACATGAGTATAAATAAATAATTCAAGCTGTTCTTGACTAGAGGCCTTACCGATAGTCACTTCGTTGCAAAGAACCTTATAACCGACCCCGTTAACGTCAATCACCAAATATCCGACACCAAAATAATCAACCCTTCCTTTTAGTTTTCCAATCATCTATTTAAATTATGAAATAATTTAATTAAGTCACAAGACACAAGATATAAGAGACAAACAAATCTCAAATTAAAAATTAAAAATCTCAGACTTTAAAAGCCGAAGGCTTTTTGTTTTTAATTTAAGTTTTTTTAATTTTCACACAAAGGCACTTCGTAATTTGTTTGTTTCTTGCGTCCTTGCTTCTTGTATCTTGCCCTTCCATCTTATCATATCTTTACAAATTTTCCAGACCATGCTAAAATCATCGAGTAATTAGAGGCTTACCTAAAAGCCCCATTAATATGTTTTAAAAAAATTTATATGCCAATTCTTGACGCTGCAAAAAAATATGTGAAAGTGACTGCTAAAAAAAATGCCTTCAACCGAAAAAATAAAATTGCCGTAAAAACTACTGTCCGAAAAGTTAATGACGCTATTATTGCCAAAAGCCGAACCCAAGCCGAAAAGCTTTTCAAAAACGCTCAACAAGCCATCGACAAAGCTATGAAACGAGGAATCCTAAAGAAAAACACCGCCGCTCGAAGAAAATCCGCCTTAGTTCGAAAAATCACCGCTTTGAAAAAATAAAAATTTCACTTTTCAAATACCAAAAACATCGCTCTGGAGCGATGTTTTTTCATTTTCACTTTAATCTTTTATTTTTTCTTTCATTCACTAGTAAATAAAAGAATTTTTATTTTAAAAAATCCATCCGCAAAAAGCGATTATTAATTTAATTATCATCCCATTTATGTCCTTACATATATAATGACATATGTAAGTACATACATAAAAATACTCAACGCTTCTAACTATTTTAGTGTATCCATAATTCAAAACATATCTACACCATCAAACCAAAAACACCAACGAATCTTATTAATTATTTCCAATCAAACCGCTATCATACTCTAGTGTATGATAGCGATTTAATAAATTTTATTTTATTTATAAAATTCCCCTCCCTCTCTCCGAAAATAAATAGACCCCTCCATAATGACCACCGTAGAGACTACTATAGACGCTTCTATTTTAAAACCAGACCAAAATAAAAAGTAGTTTCTTTCTTCCTCCTTAAACCTCAAATCATTGCAGTTTAATTCCTTCGTTACTATTCCTTTCTTTTAATCGACTTATTTTTCAATAAATTATTCTTACTCGAAATTATGCTTCTCCCAATTTCTTTTTCCGTTTCTTTTCGAGCTTTTCCCGCTACATTTCCGCCACGGTTGGCAACTTTACTATGTTCTAATATTTTATTTGGTTTTTCTTTTTTTGATATTTCAGTTATTACTTTTTCACCAAGCATTGTAAAAATTAGTTCAAAATCATTCATATTATCCCGCAAATTAGATTTTGATTTATCAGAAATATTTTTAAACTTTCGATATTCACTTGGCGTCATTCCAAAAGTTGCCTTTGAGATTTCAGCAGTTAAAGTAGCATAATCTGTTTGACTAATAATACCTCGCTCTTTCCATTCATCGGTTAAATTTTGACGAATAGCTATTCCTCTTAATCTTTTATCTATCCAGCTCTTGGGATAACCTTTTTGTTCATACAATTTTTTCATTCGCTCTTGGGCTAATTCAGGATTCTCAATTTCATCAATTCTTTCTTTTCCCACTTTTGCTAACCAACGTTTAAATGGCTCAGCCTTGGAAGATGGAATCGACTGAATTATTCTAAAAATATTTTCGGTGTTGCCAACTAACGTTTTTCTTTTTTTCCCTGTTTTTGTTAACACTTCTACCTGGGGACAATTTGTCCCTATGTAAGTTTTAAGAGCAACATCCCTTTTTCTAATTTTTTTCAAATAATCAGTAGAATTAGAACTTTCCGATAAAATCTCTACTATATCAACCACCGAGAAAAACCATTCGTTTTTATGCCAAACTCTTCTTATTTTTTTATCTTGAAAAATAACTAGTTTATTTTGTTGGTTTTTCATTTAATTTATTTTTTATTGAAAATAATTTTAAATTGCCTCTAATTGCATAATTCTCTTGCTCTTGAAATAAGATATTAATTATTTTTGTTTTATTTTTTCATATTTTTATTTAAAAAACATAACCATATACATACTAAAATAAAAAACTCCACCTGTCAAATTTTTATTATACTAAAGCTTATCTATTCCCGCCTCGCCATCATACACTATAGCATAATAGTATCAACCAACTAACTTTATCTCTCCTCAATCCCCCTAAAAATCAAGCTATTTTGCTAAAACCACGCCCATCTCAATAGAATAAGAGCTCCCAAAAATCCCTCTCCCTCTCCAAAAATAAATAGACGCTTCTATAGAAGCGTCTATTCTAAAACTCAACCCAAAACAAAACCACTCTTGCAGGTGGTTTAAAAATAAAACACTTTGTTAAATTTCCCATACTAAAAAGAAATAGGAATTTAAAATTTTAAATACAATTCAAGAAAATCTTAAGCCCATAAAAAATCTTGGGCTTTTAGATTTGAGTGCAGTTTGAGGAAAATCCGAGCAAGGAATAAGACGTACTGAAGAGTACGGCAAACGAGTAGCGGAGGATTTGACAAAAAAATGTGCCAAATATTAAAGCCTACTTTATTCGGTCTCGGTAGCCGGTACCAGCAGGTATTAATTTTCCGATTATAACATTTTCCTTAAGTCCCCGTAAATAATCACACTTCCCTTGTATCGACGCATTAATCAAAACCTTAGCAGTTTCCTGAAAAGAAGCGGCTGACAAGAAACTTCCAGTTGACAAAGCCACTTTAGAAATTCCCAAGACTAATCTTTCCCCCTTAGATTCTTTAAGTCCGTCTCGCTTCGCTTCTTCGTTTACTTCTTCAAATCGCTCAATTTCAACCACGTCACCTTCCAATAAATCAGTATCTCCAGAATGAGTAACTTTAACTCGAGAAAGCATTCTTCTCACAATAATTTCAAGATGTTTATCATTAATTCCTTCCCCTTGAGTTTGATAGATTTCTTGAACTTCTTGAACGATATATCGATGCAAAGCCTCTTCTCCGTTGATTTTGAAAAGTTTTTTAAGATCCAAATGTCCTTCTGACAAAATTTGTCCTTTCTTGACATCGTCCCCTTGTTTTACCTTGACATTAATAACGGCTGGAATAGCATATTCTTTAATATCAGCATCCTCTTTTTCCTTAGTGGCTTCTTTCTGAACTCGAATAATTTTTTGCTTTTGGTTTTCCTTGATTTCAATTATTCGTCCATCAAATTCGGCAATAATTCCTTCGGTTTTTGGCATTCGATTTTCAAAAATTTCTTCCACTCGAGGTAAACCTTGAGTAATATCAGTTCCCGCAATACCTCCAATATGGAAGGTTCTCATCGTCAACTGAGTTCCAGGTTCTCCAATCGATTGAGCCGCGACAATTCCGACTGCTTCACCAAGTTGAACCAAATGATTTCGCCCCAAATCTAATCCATAACATTTTTGACAAATTCCTCGATGAGTTTTACAAGTAATCAAACTTCTAATTTTGATTTTTTTCACTTTAGCATCTTCGATTGCTTTAGCTTGATCATGATCAATCATATCACCTTTCTTAGCCAATACTTCTTCGGTTTCTGGATTGACTACTTTTTCCACTAAAACTCGTCCAACAATTCGAGAAGCAAAACTCTGTCCAATGCTTTCAGCATCAGCCACATACATATAAGTTCCTCGAGTATCGCCACAATCTTCTTCCTTGACAATCACATCTTGAGCAACATCTGCTAACCGTCGAGTTAAATAACCCGCAGTCGCCGTTCTCAAGGCTGTATCAGCCATACCTTTTCGAGCTCCATGCGTTGAAATAAAATATTCCAGAACTCCAAAGCCACCTTTCAAAGAACCTTTCACTGGCAATTCAATGGTTTCTCCAGTTGGACCAGCCACAAGACCTTTCATTCCAACCATTTGAACTACTACTGATTCAGACCCTCGAGCTTTAGAAGTAATCATTGAAGCAATTGAACTTTCTGGGTCAATAACCTTCTTGACTTCTTCGGCTATTTTATTTTTAGTATCATTCCAAATTTCAATAACCTTAGATTTTCGCTCTTCATCTGTTAATAAACCTTCTTCAAACTGATTATTAACGTTTTTGACTACTTTTTCCGCTTTGGCAATCAAAGCGTCTTTGGCTTTTGGAATTGTCACATCATCCATTCCCAAACTAATTCCAGACTTCGTCACATATTTAAAACCTAATTGTTTTAAAGAATTCAAGAAATCAACCGTCGCTGGTTTTCCTTCTTTCAATAAAAATGTAGCAATCAAATTCTTTAAATCATTTTTATCTAAAGTTTTATTTAAATATTCCATTTTGTCCGACAAAACATCATTCAAAATAGCTTGACCAGCGGAAGTTTCAATTTTTTCTCCATTTTCTAAATACAAAGTTATTTTAGCTCTCAAGTTAACAACGCCAGCTTGATAAGCAGTAATAATCTCTTTAATTGAAGAAAAATATTTACCTTCGCCTTTTAAACCATTTTTAATTTGAGTCAGATAATAAATACCTAAAACAATGTCCTGAGAAGGATTAACAATCGGATCACCGCTGGATGGTTTCAAAAGATTTCGGCTGGAAAGCATAATTTCTTCACATTCCACTCGAGCTTTCTCGGTCAATGGCACGTGAACCGCCATTTGGTCTCCATCAAAATCAGCATTAAAAGCGGCACAAACCAAAGGATGAACTTGAATAGCTTTTCCTTCAATCAATTTTGGTCGAAAAGCTTGGATAGACAATCGATGCAAAGTTGGAGCTCGATTCAATAATACATATTGATGATCAATAATTTTTTCCAACATTTCATAAGCTTCTTCAGCTTCATCATCCACCATTCGTCCTGCAATTCGAACATTATGAGCAAATTCATTTTCAATTAATTTGTTGATAATAAATGGTTTGAATAATTCCAAAGCCATTTTTTTAGGAATACCGCATTCGTCTAACTTCAAATTTGGACCAACCACAATCACACTTCGTCCAGAATAATCAACTCGTTTTCCCAATAGATTTTGTCGGAAACGTCCTTGTTTTCCTTTCAACATATCGGCCACTGATTTCAAAGCTCGATTTTGTCCTGTAGAGGCTGTCACACGAGTTTGATTTCTTCGAGTACTATTATCCAACAAAGCATCCACCGCTTCTTGTAGCATCCGTTTTTCATTTCTCTGGATAACCTCTGGAGCTCCTAAACTAATTAATTTTTTCAATCGATTGTTCCGATTAATAATTCGTCGATAAAGATCATTCAAATCAGAAGTAGCAAATCGCCCACCATCCAATTGAACCATTGGTCGAATATCCGGAGGAATAACCGGAATAACCTTCAACATCATCCAACTTGGTTTTAAATCGGCTAATTTAAGTCCTTTGAATAATCGCAATCTCTTGATGATTTTCTTTCGATCAATAGCAGTTTTTTTATCAACGTCTTTTTCTAAAAATTTGATCTCTTTATCCAAATCAATTTCTGATAATAATTTTTCAACCGCTTCAGCCCCAATAGAAGCATTAAAAACTTGACCAAACTTTCGAGAAAAATCATAATATTCAATTTCACTCAAAACTTGCTTAACTTGAAGACTGTTTAATTCATTTTCAGTTTGCTTGAAGATTTTTTTCAAATTGTCTTTGTCCTCTTTGCTATCTACCATTTTGACTTGTTTTTTGCAATCAACAGCCAAACTATCCAAAGCTTCTTGTTTCGCTTCCTCATCAATAGCAGTAATAATATAACCAGCAAAATAAACAACTTTTTCTAAAATTTGAGAAGATAAATCCAAAGCCAACCCAATTTTTGAGGGCAAACCTTTTAGAAACCAAATGTGAGAAACTGGAGTTGCCAATTGAATATGCCCCATCCGTTCTCTTCGAACGATTGACCTGGTCACTTCCACTCCACATTTATCGCAAACAATTCCTTTATATCGAATTTTCTTGTATTTTCCACAAGCACATTCCCAATCCTTAGAAGGACCGAAAGTTTTTTCGCAGAATAACCCATCTTTTTCATATTTTTGGGTTCGATAATTAATTGTTTCTGGTCGCGTCACTTCACCGCTAGACCAACCTAGAATAGTTTCCGGAGAAGCTATTTTAAGCTGAACGACATTGAAATCAGAAATTTTGGTTATTTTATCAGCCATTAATTTTAGGGGATTATTATTGGATAAAGCTTTATTACTATAATTTAGAACTTTAAGTAAAAGGTTTATTCAATGATAATGCCTTTGTTAGAAGTTATTTAAAGATATGAAATTATTTAGTTGCCTTTGTGACTTTTTTCACCACTGGATCTGAAAAGATTTACATCCAAAGCCAAGGCTTTTAATTCATTGACAAGCACGTGAAACGCAGCTGGAATATTAGGTTGATTAATCTTTTCGCCTTTGATTATTGATTCATAAGCATTTGATCTTCCCAATACATCGTCTGATTTAATAGTCAACATTTCTTGAAGAACATTAGCAGCACCGTGACCTTCAAGCGCCCATACTTCCATTTCTCCAAATCTTTGTCCACCAAATTGAGCTTTTCCTCCTAACGGCTGTTGAGTAATTAAAGAGTAAGGACCGATTGACCGCATATGCAATTTATCTTCAACCAAATGATTTAGTTTCAAAATATACATATAGCCGACAGTCGTTCTTTCTCCAAAAGGTTCACCAGTTTTACCATTAACAAGGTTCATTTTACCGTCTTCTGGCAATCCAGCCTTCTTTAATTCTCCTTTAATTTGCTCTTTGGTCACTCCGCTCAAAGAAGGAGTCGCAGCTTTATAGCCTAAAGCTGAAGCGGCCCATCCCAAATGAATTTCCAAAATTTGACCTAGATTCATCCGAGAAGGCACTCCTAATGGTGTCAAAATCAAATCGATTGGAGTTCCATCCGGTAAAAACGGCATATCTTCTTCATTAGCAATCCTAGAAATTACCCCCTTGTTTCCATGACGCCCTGCCAACTTATCTCCAACGGAAATTTTTCGAAGTTGAGCAATAGAAATTTGAATTTGCTGAATTACTCCGGCTGATAATTTATCACCCTGTTCTCTTGAAAAAATCTTAATATCAACCACTTTTCCACTTTCCCCATGAGGTAAATATAAAGAAGTGTCTTTAACATCTCGAGCTTTTTCTCCAAACACTGCTCGAAGCAATCGCTCTTCGGCTGTTAAATCACCTTCCCCTTTCAAAGTCACCTTACCTACTAGAATATCGCCTGAACCAATTTCGGCTCCGATTCGAATAATTCCAGTTTCATCTAAATTCTTAAGTCGGTCTTCTGAAATATTTGGAATATCTCGAGTGACAATTTCTGGTCCAAGTTTTGTATCTCGAACATCAATCTTGAAGTCTTCAATATGAATTGAGCTGTAATTATCAGTTTTCAATAATTTCTTAGAAATAATAATGGCATCTTCAAAATTATATCCTTCCCAAGACATTAAAGCAGTTAAAATATTTTGACCCAAAGCAATTTCTCCATTTTGAGTTGAAGCTCCATCCGCTAAAAGATCGCCGACTTTAACTTCTTGACCTCGATTTACTCGAGGAATTTGATTCATACAAGTATAACCATTAGATTTTACAAAATTTTGTAAAAAATGTTCTCGTTTTTTGCTTTTACCTTTTTCTTTGTATTTAACAACCACATGATCCGCGTCAACTTCTGTGACAACACCCTCTTCTCTGGCTAAAATCACCTGACCAGAATCAGCAGCCGCCTTATCTTCTAATCCAGTTCCCACAAATGGAGACTGAGGCTGAATACAAGAAACAGCTTGTCTTTGCATATTAGAACCCATCAAAGCACGATTAGCATCATCATGCTCTAAAAAAGGAATTAAACCAGTGGCGACTGAAATAAATTGTTTAGAAGACACATCCGCATAATCAACTTCTTCAATTTCACAAGTATGCGGTTCGCCCTTAAATCTAATATCAACTTCTTCTTCAAAAATATTATCAAATTCATCCACGTTGATTCCAGCGTGAACAATTCGGTGTTGTTCTTCTTCTAACGCATTTAAGTATTGAACATCACCTGTGACAAAAATATGAACTTTAATTTCTTTTTTAGCTGATTTTTGAATTTCTTTAAGATCAGTTCCTTTAACGGCATAACCTTTTTTAAATAGAACTTTTCCAGTTGGGGTTTTGATGTCTTCCTCTAAAATTCTTCCCGTCCATTCCTCGATGCTTTCATTAATAGCTAATTTTTTCGCTACTGGTCGATAAGGAGTTTCCAAGAAACCATATTTATTAATTTTAGCGTAAGTTGCTAAATGTCCTACCAAACCAATGTTTGGACCTTCTGGAGTTTGAACTGGACAAATTCTTCCATAATGAGAAGAATGCACATCTCGAACTTCAAATCCTGCTCTTTCTCGAGCCAAACCTCCTGGCCCCATCGCACTAATTCGTCGTTTATGCTCTAACTCCGCTAACGGATTGATTTGATCCATAAATTGAGAAAGTTGAGATGAAGCAAAAAATTCTTTAATGACGGTTGCCGTTGGTCGAGGATTAATTAATTGTCCTGGCATCACTGTGGCGCTATCAGAAGTGCTCATTCGGTCTCGAATATTTCGAACCATTCGAGCCAAACCAACTCGAACTCGATTTTGAACCAACTCTCCGACACCCCTAATTCGTCTTGAACCCAAATGATCAATATCGTCTGGTTGTCCTTCTGGATCATTATTCAAATTGATAACTTCCCTTAAAATCATTACCAACTCCTCCTTAGTCAAAATTCGGTCGGCTTCTTTTTCTTCACTCTTATTCATTCCCAACCTGGCATTCATTCGATATCGACCAACCTTACTTAAATCATACCGGTCAAAACCAAAAAACATACTATCAATAATTTGTTTAGCATTTTCTTGGGTGGCCAAATCTCCTGGTCGAAGTCTTTTGTAAATTTCTTTATAGGCTTCCCCAACGGTTTGAGTAATATCTTTATTTAAAGTTTCTTGAATATATGAATTTTCTTGAGTATCAACGTCCTTGAAAGCTTCCAGTATTTCCTCTTCTGTTCCTAAACCAAAAATCTTCAGCAAAGAAGTTGCTGGAATTTTTCGTCTTCGGTCAATTTTAACCCAAATAACATTATTATAATCGGTTTCAAATTCGAACCAAGCTCCTTTATTAGGAATAATCTTGGCACCAAAAAGTTTTCTACCTTTTTGATAGTTCATAGTAAAGAAAACTCCAGGGCTTCTAATTATCTGGGAAATGACCACTCGCTCAATTCCGTTGATAATGAAAGTTCCTCGTTCGGTCATTAAAGGAAAGTCAGTTAGAAAAATTTCTTGCTCTCGAACTTCTCCGGTTTTTTTGAAAAGTAAAGAAACTTTAACTCGCAAAGGAGCATCGAAAGAAACATTTTTATTTTTAGCAGTATTTTCATCGTATTTTGATTCATCTAAATAATACTCACCGAAAGTCAACTCCATTTCTTTATTAGTAAAATCAGTCAATGGAGAAACTTCATCAAGCACTGCTCGAAGCCCTTCTTCCAAAAACCAATCATAAGAAGCTTTTTGCGGTTGAATTAAATTTGGAAGAGAAACCATTGAAGTTTTTTGAAAAAACTTTCTCTTAGAAAGGCTAGAATGATTACTGAAACTTTTTTTAACGGTAAGCTTTTTGGATCCTGGCATATTTTTTTGTTAGTAACTATTTCCGAATTTCTTTCCAAAAACCAGTAAAAAGAAATTTAAAAACAATTATCTGTTTAATATTCTTAAGAAGCACCTGACAAAACCAAAGAAAATCAATTTCGAATTGATTTTTATCTTATCATTTTATGTTTAAAAATTTATATTCATCGACCTTATTTTTTCAAGAATGAAAACTTTATTGAAACTTTACTTAAACGCCTTTTTTGAAGCAAAAAATTATTTAAGTAAATTCATTTTTCAGACCAAAAGATAGCCGAAACTTGGACTATTCTAAATCCTAGACGACTAAAATAATGATGTAATAACATTCTACCTACAAAAAATTATTTTGTCAAGCAATAATTGACTGTCTTTGAAACAGTTGTCATAATTCTTTCGGTGCTAAGTCCAGCCCCGGTTATATTTACATCGGATTTTTTTAAATCCATTGCATTTATTTTATTCTTCCTTAAAAGTTTATCAAGATTTTTTAACAATGACAAGGACAAATTATTTTCGTCTTTCCACTCCAATTTATCCACTATTTTTCCGTCTTTTTCTAAACTCAAAGAAATATCCCGTTTTTGAACTACAATATTTAAATTCATTAGAAATTCTTAAAAAATTAGCAAATTTAATTGAAGCCCGGCTTTATTAGAACACCGAGCTTCTTCCTTCCTATTTCACTATTGAATTAAAAAAACAATATGCAACACCCAAATAAATTGCAAAAATAAAATCTCCGACTATCGAAGCGATCACAATACCCACCAGAATAAAACTGCCAGGAACAATCAATCCCAAAAAAATTTTATCAGTTACTTCATCGCCAAAATAGCCTTCTCTTATTTTTTTATAAAGAAAGATTGGCCAAAAAATAAAAGCAAAAAAACGCTTTAGTACAGATGGTGATTTTTCAAAATCAAATCCTACCTTCGGAATGAAGATTTCTTTCATTTCGTCCCTCCTTTTTCAAAACAAATGTTTGAATTTAGACTTAAGGTGTAATTCAACGTAATCATTCAAGATTAAACCTATCATTATATAAATGAAAAAGCCTATTGCTAAAGAATTCCAAGACAAATCCCCAAAATAAAATGCCAAGAAAATTAAAGCATTAAGAATTACCAGAGATAAATAAGCCAACCACCTAAAGATAATATCAGCTGGATGTAGAAAATTATCAATAGCTGAGACTATCCACAGTATACACCGCAACGAAAATAAAAGAACAAAAATTATTCCTTGAAAACAAGCTTTTCCAACCTCAATCATTTCTACCTCCCGCTAAAAGATGATTCAAATTTCAAATATTCTGCTCAAAGTACTGCTCCGATTATACAAAAATCCCTTAAATAAGTCAATAAGAACAACGGGTCATCAGCAATCAGTAATTGATAAATAATAATTTAGAAAATCTCCCATTTTTTATTAACCAAAATTCATCAACTATTATCATCAACAACAAAAAACAACCCAAGGGTTGTTTAATCAATATTATCATTAAAATATTTTTTCAATTTTCTTCTTCCAGCACCGCTCTTCCAATAAAGTTCTCTCTTCTTTGCCTCTTGCTCATTTTCGAATTCCTCTGTGAATAAAATTTTCAAAGGTTGACGATATTTCGTGGCTCTAACTCTGCCCAAATTATGTTCTTTAAATCTTCTTTCTACGTCACTCGAAAAACCGACATAAGTTTTATTGTCTTTCAAGCTTTGTAAAATATAAACTGAATACATAATTATATTATAGATTAATTCAAAAAAATGAAAAGCATTAAAACATTTTTATCTAGAGCGGGCCGAGCCACCCAAGAGGTGATTGAACCTCGCTCAAAAAAAATCTTGGCTTTTTGAGGCGGGCCGCCCACCCCGAAGGGTGGTCGAGCCTCGCTCAAAAATCAATAAAAACCCGGGATTATCCCGAGTTTTTATTGATTTTTGAGCGGGCGACCAGAATCGAACTGGCGTCACCAGCTTGGAAGGCTGGGGTAATAGCCACTATACGACGCCCGCAAATATATTCAAGATTAAATCTTGATATTTTCAATGTAAACAATCTGACTTTAAGATTTTATATTATTTTAGTCTCCCTGTCAAACTAAGCAACGAATTATCCAGTTCCAGACAGTTCAATAGGGCCTAATAAATTTATTAAGCCCTATCCTTTCTGAAATTAATTAATGATCACATTCGAATATTTATATTATGAGGAAAATTTTCATAAATCGAATTTTTGATTTCACTTAATTGTTTCAAAAATAACTCCCTTTCTTCATCACCAAAGGTTTCTTCTGTCAAAAGTCTTTTAAACATGCGAGCAATACTTTCGGATTTTGAAAAAACTTCTGATGCATTTTGATTAATTTCAACATCTGCCTCTTTTCCTAGACAACTAACCATAATAAATTCCTCCCCAAATTTAGTTCTGATTGTACTCAACTTAACAAAAACAAAAAATACCGATAGAAACAACGACATTTTTTTGCAAACAAACTTATTTATCTTTCTTTATTTCTTTAATATTCCCTGGCATATATTTCTGTAAAACTTTTGGAATTAAAACTGACCCATCGGCTTGTTGAAAATTTTCTAAAATGGCAATAATAAATCGCGGAGATGGGATAGCAGTATTATTCAACATAAAAACGTGTTTCTTTTTTCCCTCGGCATCTTTATATCGAACATTCAAGCGTCGTGATTGCCAATCCAAAAAATTAGAAGCACTTCCGGTTTCACCATAACCTTCTCGAGAAGGCATCCAAGCTTCCAAATCAAACATTCGATATTTTCCAGCGCTCATATCTCCGGTGCAAATTTCCAAAACTCGATAAGGCAAACCGATTTCTCGATGCAGTTCCTTGGAGATTTCTAACATTTCTCGATGCAATTTTTCTGCTTTTTCGACATCCGCCTCACAAAAACAAACTTGCTCCACTTTCATAAATTCATGCACTCGATAAAGTCCTTTGGCATCTTTTCCATAAGACCCAATCTCACTCCGATAACAAGGAGAAAATCCACACATTTTCAAAGGCAATTGTTTGACATCCAAAGTCTCGCCAGAATGATAAGCCAACAAAGCTGGCTCAGCCGTTCCAATCAAAAACTTGTCTTCTTTGTTGGATTTTCCATCCGCTTCAATTTCTTTATTAGCAATTTTATAAACTTCGTCTTCTTCTTCGTTGAAATTTTTTCCGGCAAAATAACCACTGCCAAATAAAACATATTCTTTAACTAAAGTTGGTGGAATCATTGGCATAAAACCCTTGGCTACCAATTTTTCTAAAGCATACATCATTAAAGCCATCTGCAAATGGACTCCTTCATTTTTCATATAATAACCTCGATAGCCTGAAACTTTCACTCCTCGTTCAAAATCAATAATATCCAAATCTTTTCCTAATTGCATATGATCCTTAGGTTCAAAATCGAATTTAGTTGGTTCGCCATTCTTTTCAATTTCCACATTCCCACTTTCATCTTTCCCAACTGGAACATCTTCGGCAGGAATTGTTGGCACTAAAACCATCAATTCGTTATATTCAAATTCTATTTTTTTTAGTTGTTCTTCAATTTCGTTTGCTTCTATTTTTATTTTTTTTCCCTGAGTAATTTGATCGTCAGTCGGTCGTCCGCCTTGAGCTGATTTGGCAATTTCATTTCTTTGCGCTTGAATTTCTTCCAAGCCAGCAATCAAAATTCTTCGATTTTCATCAACTTTCAGAAGTCGCTCTAAATCAATTTTAATGTTTTTATTCTTAGCCGCTTCTGCAATCGCCTCCACGTTTTCTCTAATAAATTTTATGTCTAACATGAGAATAGTATTTAGTATTTAGTATATCGTATAAATTTTGAATCAATTTTTAATTTTATAATTTTTAATTTTATAAATAATTTCTAATTTTTAATTTCTAAACAATTTATCAATTTTAAAATGTCTTAATTTCTAACATTTAATTTTTTCTAATTTTTCACTCAATTCAACCAAACGATCTTTTAAAATCGAAATTTCTTTACCCTTATGAAATCCTTTTGGCTCTAAAAAATTTTTTGATATACCCGACCAATATTCCATATCTTGATTTTGCAACAATCTAGAAACAGTAATACATTCCCACAAATCACTTAAAATCATTTTTTTATTAAAAAACTCAACCGCATCTGAATCTGAACAAATCGTCTTAAAGACTTCATAAGAAATGGGATATTTAGAAAAATCTTTTTTAATATCAAAGACTTCAGAATTAACCGCAGAAATCATTTGAATGTTTATTCCAATTTCATTCAAAAGAGAATTTTTTAGAAATTTTATTTTAGATCTTTTTACTTTCCACTGAAAAAAACGATCAAAAATAATTCCCGAAAAAAACATTAAAACTGCAGCTATCATTTCCATATGGAATTAATTAATTTTATTTAAATCACCCTTCAAAACAACTGGTTGCATTGCTACCATTTCATCCTTATAGCCCATTTCAGGAATATCATTTAATAAAAATATCTTTTTATTCAAAACGTGAGCGAAGCCCATTTCGAGAAAAGTATTTCCACCGATATAGCTAGGAATTTCGTTTAATTTTTCGTTAATTGCTAAAATGGCATCACCCGCTTGAATCTCATTGTAATAATCTCTAATCAAATCATTATTAATTTTATTCTTAACCGATTCATTGTGAATATGATCAGAGGTATTCATTCTGGCATATTCCTCGGTATGTCTGGGCAATAGAACCTGATGTCCCATTTTTTCAAGTCTCTCTTTCGTCTCTACCATTTTCCGCGAAACTTTCATACTTCCACAAATTATGATTTTCATAAACTCGAATTAGCAAGATACAAAACTTTCCGCTCTTGAAAATATTCTTCAGAAAAATAATTATCAATTTTATACTCTTTTACTTTTTCTAAAATCTGTTGATTTTTAATATTACAAGTTTCTCCAAAATACAAAATTCCATTTTCAATTTCGTGCTGACTTTCTTTTCGAATATTTTTAGCAACCATTTCCGCGAATTTATCCAACGAGCAAACTGCTCGTCCTAATACAAAATCAAATTTTTCCTCCAATTCTTCGCCTCTTAGGTGCCGAACCTCAACATTTTTTAAACCTATTTTATCAACAATGTCTTCAATCGCTTTCAATTTCTTCCCAACGGAATCCACTAACTTGAATTTCACTTCAGGAAATAAAATCGCCAAAGGCAATCCGGGAAAACCTCCGCCAGTTCCCAAGTCTAAAATCTGAGTTCCTGGTTTAAATTGAATAATTTTTCCAATCGCTAAAGCATTTAAAATATGTCGTTCATAAAGATTTTCGATATCTTTTCTGGAAATTAAATTAATTTTTTCGTTCCATTTGTTGAAAAGTTCTCCCATTTTCGTAAATTGCACTTTTTGCGTTTCAATTAAATTTGGAAAATATTTTAATATCAAGTCCATAATTTTTTTTTAATTTAAGATTTTTCACTTCAGTTTATATAAAACAAAATTCCGAAAATAGCTTTAAAAATGAATAATTAGTCATCAGTCATCTGCTATCACTTTCTGAATTAAAACCGATGACTAATTGCCGATGACTGATAACTCTATGTTGTGACTGTTGAATTCGAATCTTCTAAAAAATTCAATCCCTTAAAAAACTAATCCCGAGACCTCGGTTTCATTAGCGGAAAAATTTGACACTCCCTCGCCGTTTTATCCATCAAGAAAGAAAATACTCGTTCACTCATCCCAAAGCCGCAAGTAGGAGGCATTCCGTATTCCAGAGCCTCGACAAAATCTTCATCATGCATTTGAGCTTCCGCATCGCCAGCATCTCGTAATTTTTGTTGTTCCGCAAAACGTTCCTCTTGATCGATTGGATCATTCAACTCTGAATAACCATTCCCCAATTCACTTCCAGCAATAATTGGTTGAAAACGTTGAGCTAACTCTGACTGATTTTCATCTCGTTTGGCTAAAGGCGAAACCGCTACTGGCACTCCCACTAAAAAACCGGGACCACTAATTTTCTTCCGACAAACTTTCCAAAGGCTGTCAATTCCCCGCCCTAGATTAAACCCTTTTTTGTCGTACTTAACTCCCAACTCAACTAATTTATTTTCAATTTCCGCTAAATCAGTTTTTAAAATATCCACTCCCGTTTCAGTTTCAATGGTTTCTCGATAATCATAAATTTTCCATTCAGCCGCTAAATCCACTTCAAAACCCCTAATGGTAAACTTAGTAGTTCCGAAAGTTTCTTGAGCCACATAGCGATAAAGTTCCTTCGTTAATTCTATTCCTTTTTCATAATTAGCATAAGCCCAATAAAATTCCATTTGAGTATAATCTTGTAAATGCTCCGAATCCATTCCCTCATTTCGAAATTGCCGACCAATTTCAAAAGTTTTTTCTAACCCCGCTACCATCAAACGCTTTTGCCAAAGTTCTCCCATTGAAATTCGAAGATAAACATCCAAATCCAAAGCATTATGATGCGTTTCAAATGGAGCAGCGTCGGCTCCACCAGCGCTAGTTTCTAAAACTGGCGTTTCGACTTCAATAAAATTTCGTTCTTTTAGAAAAGTTCGCACCGCATTCCAAAACTTATCTTTTTTAATCACCATTTCTCGAACTTCATCATTAAAAAGAATATCCAGATATCTTTTTCGAAATTTTTCTTCCTCATTTTGTAAAGCCTTGTGTTTATCTGGCAATGGTAAAATTGACTTAGAAAGCAAAGTTATTCTTTTAGTCAAAACCGATTTCTCACCCTTTCGCGTATCGAAACGTTCTCCTTCAACTCCGATAAAATCTCCGACGTCCAAATTTTTTACCCACAATTTATAGTCCCCGTCAAATTCTTTTTTATTTAAAACTACTTGAATTCGACCAAATTGATCTTGAATATGAATAAAGGTAATATTTCCCATATCCCGAAAAAGCATCACTCTTCCAGCGACTTTAACGTTTTTTTCAATTTCCTTCTTCAAAACTTCCTGAGAATTTTCTTTTTCAAAAGGTCCGGCCGGATAAGGATTAATTCCAGCTTCTTGAAAATTTTCTAATTTTCTAATTTTGTCTCCTCTTATGTTGTCTAACATGAATTTATTTAAATAAAAAGGTTATAATAACGATATTGTAGCAATTCAAAAACAAAAAGTCTAGAAAAGGTCATTAGTCAACGGCGAGCAGTCAACGATGACCAATAGCTAGTGACTGATGACTGGTTTATAAATTTCTTAATTTTCTAGATTTTTGGCGATAATCAGGAATTGTTTGAGCTACTAATTCCCAAAAGTTTTGAGAATGATTCATCTCTTGAAGATGACACAATTCGTGAACAATCAAATAATCGACTAAATCATCTGGCAAAAACAAAATTCTATAGTTAAAATTCAAATTATTTTGACTAGAACAACTTCCCCAGCGAGTTTTTTGATCTCGAATGGCAATTCTATTAAATCCAAAATCATAAAATCGATTCAATTCCCCGATTCTTTCCTTAACCAAAAATCGAGCTCTTTCCTTGTTTCTCAAATAATCTTTTCTGGCTCCCCAGTTCAAAAGTTTATAAGTTTTGTTTTCTTTTAGAACCTCTAAGTTTTTTAAAACCCAACTTTTATTTTTAAATAAAAATTTTTCCGCTTTTTTTTGACTTATAAACCAAGGATAAGTCACTAAAAAATCGTTATTACTTTTTAAGGTAATTTTAATTCCTTTTGATTGTTTATTTTTTTTAAAAATACAATTTAGTTGACAACCCTCCATTTCAAGCTCTTTTTTCATAAAATGGATTACTATTTATCAAAAACTTTTTCGATAAAAACTCCTAAAAATTCAATTTCGCTAGAACAAAGCCAACCAAAATCCCGAGAATCATAAGACCTAGCCTTATCGTCACCTTCCACCCAATAACAACCTTCTCTGTTTTCTTTAATCAATCTCTTGGTTAAAATATCGATATCGTCTAATCCAATTTTACATTTTTCACAACGAAAAACAATTATATCATTAATTTCAGGTTTTTTATTGGGATCAGTAATTATCTCTTCTCCGTCTAAAATCGTTGGCTCCATTGAAGCTCCTTCTCCCACAAAATATTTTAAACTTTCTTGATATTTTTTATCTTGGAACATTTTATTCACCATAAGAACCGCCAATATTAAAAAAAGAACTAAAAATAAATATTCTATTTTTTTAGCTCTAAAAATCATATTTTAAAATTATTTATAAAACCAAAATAATAAAATCAAACCAGCTAAAATCAAACGATACCAAAAAAACCATTTATAGCTAACTTTCTCAACTAATTTTATTAAACCGGCAATCGCCAAATAACCGCTCACAAAGGCAAAAAATATTCCTAAAATTTCAGTTAAGCCAAAACTAGAATTTAAAAAATCTTTTAATTTAAAAACAGCCGCTCCAAAAATGATTGGGGTTGACATTAAGAAAGAAAACCTGGCCGCCGCTTTTCGAGTCAAGCCCATTTTCAAACCAGCCGTGATAGTTATTCCCGATCTAGAAGTTCCTGGAATAATAGCCAGAGCTTGAGCCAAACCAATATAAACCGCATCTTTGAAAGAAACTTTTTTTTCACTTTCTTGCTTGAGCCCCGTTTTATCAAAATAATACAACCAAAAACCAAAAAAGACTAGCGTGAAGGCAATTATCAAAGGATTTCGTAAAACCGTTTCCGCCAGATCATCCAAAAAGAATCCAATCAAAGCTCCCGGAATACTGGCCACCGCTAAAATCCACAAAAAATTTACAGGGTATTGACCCTTTTTTTTAGTTAGA
The DNA here is from genome assembly GCA_964643985.1 of uncultured Bdellovibrionales bacterium. Lineage (GTDB taxonomy): Bacteria > Patescibacteriota > Minisyncoccia > Moranbacterales > DUUL01 > UBA2773. The sequence continues at coordinate 46,532 of CAZXUS010000005.1, forward strand.
GCGGTTCGAAAAATATCCAACCAATCACGCCAAAAATAAGCCACTACCGCCAAAAGAGTTCCGAAATGCAAAGCCACATCCAAGGATAAACCCTGATAATCCCAGCCCAAAAACCACGGCAATAAAACCAAATGACCAGAGGATGAAATTGGTAAAAATTCGGTCAAGCCTTGAATAACACCAAGAAGCGATAAATGTATAAAATCCATATATAAAATAATTAAAGAGTATTTTAAAAATTACAAAACCAAAATTACAAATTCCAAATAAATTCCAATTTTCAAAATTCAAAACTTCTCTAAGTCTAGGTTTTGAACATTTGAATTTTGATCATTAGTGCTTGTTTGTTATTTGTAATTTTAAATTTGTAATTTACTTATAAAAACTATGTTTTTATAAGTCATCGTATCCATCCTTCAAATTTTGAATCCCCGGTGCATAATTAGTCAAAGCATAACAAGACCAACCTAAATATTTCATCGCTGCATAGTCCTCCCAATCAACATAAATTTTCTTACCAGTACAAATCGAACTTCCTTTTTGATATGGAGTTGTTATTCTGACGTCTCCACTTTTTGCCGCACCATCTTCTTCGAGTTTAAGCGCCATCGCAATTACTCCGTCGACTAGATCCCAAGGATCAGGAGGTTGATTTCCAGTCGCACTAGCGATCCTACTTTTCCAACCGCTCCAAGTGTCTGACATAAATTGAGCTACTCCCATGGCGCCTCCAGTTCCATTATAACCAGCTGGATTACAAGAAACTAGTTTTTTGTCTTCATCATAACCCAATTCATCGACAATATCTTCGAAAATATCTTTGCGCCGTTTCATTCGGTCATAAGAAGATTGACTGAGCCGACCGTCCTTGAGAGCAGCCTTAGCCCCAAACTTTACCTTGTCATAAGTGCAACCTCCAGTATATCGCCCTAAACCAGATTCCATCGAAAGCATTCCGAACAAAAATCCCTTACTAACCCCAGTTTTTTTATTAGCATATTTAATAGCGTCCTTGATATCACCGGTGTCATATTTTTCACCCAACAAAGACGACAATTCGGTTTTCAATTTAGAAATTTTGCTATTAACCTCACTTATTGAAGATTTAGTCCTGGCCAGAACGTTTTTCTTTTGATTTTCTTGATAAACTAAATGCTGTTTTTGTTTTTCTTGAGTTTCTAGCGCTTCTTCTTTTTCATCTTTCTTTTTTTCCAATTTCTCTTTTTCTTCAACTATCTCTTTTTTTTCTTGCTCAATTATTGCCAAGGCTTCCCCAATTTTATCTTGAAAATCCTCAAAACTTTCAATCTCTCTCAGATATTCCCCCAGGTCTTGCTTAGAATCAAAAGTAATTAAACCAAGCTCCAAACTGTTCCTTCTAAACAACCTCAAATATTCTGCTAAAATTTGCTGTTTAAATTTAATATTTCCTTCCTTATCTTTAATATGTTTTTCTTTGCCTTCAATTGTTTCTTCATATTCTTCAATTTTTTGACTAGTTTTTTTAATAACTGCTTGAGTAGAATAAATCTCTCTATTAACCGCGTCAATTTCAGTTTCAGTTTTTTCGACATCTTTTTCTAGGTCCTCTTTTTCGTCCAATAAATCCTCAATATCTTCTTCAATTTCCTCTTCGTCATTTGAGGCTTGTACAAAAACAGATTGCAAAGTAAAAAATACAATAAAAAATGCTAAGGAAAATTTAAAAAATAAAATCACCCCTCCATCATTGAGTGTGATTTTATTTAAAACGCTTTTTATTAGATTGTATTTTCTTATTTTTTTCATTTAAAACCTTTTTAAAATCTCATATCAAACTAAAAAGAAGAAATTTTTAGCGAAAATTTTGAAAATCAAGAAATAATATCGGGATATTTTGACGAAGATTTGAAAAATTTACAGCAAAAATTTCGATTTTTTAGTAGATAAGTAATATTTTTATAGATTGGAAATAGTCCCAAAATTACGGTGAGATTTTAAACAGGTTCTGAAGCCCTTTAGGACTATTTAAATGATAGCTTTATTTTTTTTCTTCTTTTACGGCTGTTTTTTCTTCCTCTTTATTTTTATCATCACCGACTACATCTTCATCTCCACCTTTTTCAACTTCAACTTTATCAACATCCATCTCAACTTTTTCGTCTAATCCTTCAAGTTCTTCAGCTGTTCTAGCCTTAGCGACAGAAGCCACCGAATTATTTAAATTACTAATAATTTCAATTTCAGCTGGAATTTTTAAATCCTTAACATAAACGCAATCTTCAATAATCTTCAATTCACTTAAATTAACTTCAATTTCTCCAATTAAATCACGAGGAAAACATCGGACTTCCAAAGAATCCATTCCTTTAATCAAAATACCTCCCAATTCCTTAACCGCTGGAGCTTCGCCCACAAAATTAAGTTCAATAGTCGCATCGATTTTTTCTCCCATTTTAACTTTATAAAAATCGATATGTTTTATTTCGTTAGTCAGACTGTCATATTGAATTTCATTAAATAGAACGGAATGTTCTTGGCCATCTCCTTCGATTTTAAAATCAACCAAGGTGCTTCCACCAGCTTCTTTATAAACCTTTTTAAATTCTTTCGATAAAACCCAAATAGATTTGCTCTCCTTCATTTCTGGACCATAAATCACACCTTTAACCCAAAGACTTAGATCTTTATTATTTTTAGCACCTCTAAGCTCGGCATTTAAAACTATTTTTTTCATTAGTCTATTTTTAGTTTAATTAACGACTTTCATACATATCTAGAACTTCATCAAACGAAATCGGTTCTCTTCTCAATAAATTGCAAGCTTCTTCGTAATCTAAATCAGTTAAAATTCCCAAAGTGACGATACTATCGTTATTTTGAACACCCTTGTTAATAACCGCTAAAGAAGAACTCTGACAAAAATCACAGTTAACATGAACCAGCATTGCATCTTTCTTGTTTTGAACTACATTAATACTCTTTTTGCCATATTTTTTACCGCAAATTGAGCATTTCATCAAAAGATTAACTTCATTCATAAGCTTGATATTAACAATTATTCAACAATCAGTCAATAAGACTTCGCTTCGCTTAATTTACAATTTACAATTTCAATTAAAAGTCATCAGCAATTAGTCAACAATCATTAATTTGAAAAAATTTTATTATAAATAAATTTTATAAAACTATTCACTTTTTATTTAATTGTTCATACTCTAGAAATAACTTCCTTGCTATATTCTTATATTCTTTCTTTCGGATCATATTTCATTTTGAATTTTGAAAATTGTAACCTACAAGCCGGTAGGCGGATTTATTTAGAATTTATAATTTTAAATTTAGTGCTTAATTCTAAATCTTTAAATCATAAAAATGAACGCTTGATGACTGATTACTATTTACTTATGAGATAACTCTATTAAAAATTTATTGCAAATTACAACTTGATTTATTATAAATTATGCATAGTCTAATTCCCCGATATCTCCATTATTTTTTCCGCTAAAATTTCAGCCGACTTGGGATAATAAAATTTTTCAATATTTTGAGCTAAATTCAACTTATAATCACGCCCAAACGCAATTTTATCTAGATAATGAATCAACATATTTTGATTAAAATTTCCTTCCTCCAAAACAATGGCTGCTTTTTCTCGCGATAATTCAAAAGCATTCATACGCTGATGATCATTGGCGCTTCTAGATATTGGCACTAAAATAGTAGCTTTTCTATTGGCCGCTAATTCCGCAATAAAAGTTGCGCCAGCCCTGGAAACAACTATATCTGCCAAAGCCAAAATATCACCCAATTCTTCACCAATAAAAGCTAAAGGGTAATAATCACTATGACCTATTTTATAGCCTTTCGCTTGAGCTCTTTCTTTCATTTCCTCAAAATGATTTGTTCCAGTTTGATGAATAATCTGAAATTTTCGAGTCAATTCTTTCAAAGATTTAATCACTACTTCATTAATAGCAGAAGCTCCTTGTGAACCGCCCAAAAACAAGACGACTGGTTTTATTTCCTTTTTTATCCCCAATAGTTCACGAGCTTTATTCTTACTTCCCCCAATCGATTCCTCTTTGATTGGAATTCCAGCAAAAAAAACTTTGTTATTAGGAAAATAACGCTTAGCTTTTTCAAAGTTAATTCCAACCGCATCGGCAATCGAACCCAAAAACTTATTAGCAATTCCTGGAACTGAATCTGAATCGTGAATAACCACCGGGATACGATAAATCTTAGCTGCCAAAACAACCGGCACTGAAGCAAAGCCACCTTTAGAAAAAATAACATCTGGCATAAAAATCAGCAGATGCCAAAGCGATTGCAAAAAACCAATTGGCATTTTTGAAAAATCAACTAAATATTTCAAAGAAAAATAGCGTCGTAACTTTCCACATAAAATATTTTTTGAAGGAATATTATTTTCTGCCATAAATTTTCCATCAAATTCGCCTTTGGGTCCTATAAAAAGAAATTCGAAATTATTCTCCCCATAATTTTTTTTCAAATATTTGACCACGGTTATTAAGGGAAAAATATGTCCGCCTGAACCACCACCGCACAAAACAACTCTTTTTGCCATTTAGTTAAATTATTTCTATTTATAAATATCCATCTAACTCAAATTTTAACACTTACTAGAAATTCTAGCAAACTGTTTAGTATTTAATATTAAGTATTGAGTCTTTAGTGTGTAGTATTTAGTATACAGTATTTAGCGGTTTCTACAAAAACCGCTAAAGAAACTATTATAATAAAAATCCTAAAATTAGAGCGCCACTATAACATTCTCTTCATTTTTATTCGTCTTCATATCAACAACGCTCCTCCCCACCCAAAAACCGGCCTCTCAGCCGGTTTTTAGAAAGAAAACTTAATTTAGTTTTGAACAAATTTTAAAATACTAGTAGCTATAAAGCTAGAATCGGTAATATTTTTTGTGGATTGAACAATAACTTTTTCTCCAATTTTAAGAGTTGTTAATGGAATGTTGTTTT